>NZ_WMBF01000225.1:0-10021 GCF_019400875.1 Streptomyces anatolicus
TCTTTGTCCTCGGCAGAGCCTTCTTCGGCTGCGGCGGGCGCTACTACGGGCTGGCTCAATGACCCCGGGGCGCCTGAAGGCCTCGCCTCGACGCCTGAAGGCCCCGCTGAAGGCCCCGCTGAAGGCCCCGCGTCACCGACCTCGTCGGCGAGTTGGTGGACGAGGATGCCGTGCCGGTACGCGGTCTCCCCCACATCGGCGCAACTGCTGCCGTACACGGAGAGTCTGTTGCCGCCCTCCTTGACCACCTCGATGGAGCGATGCCCCGCGCGGGCCTCCTTGGCGAGGAGCGCCCCCAGGCGGGCCGCGTGAGGGCTCAGCACGGCGACGCGGGGGCGGAGCCGGGTCCGCGCGAAGTCGGCGGCCTCCTGGTCCGCGACGAGCCGCCCCGCCTCCAGCGTGACGACGCGATCGGCGGTGCGAGCCGCCTCCCTGGGGTCGGCCGTGGTGAACAGCACCGTGCCGCCCTGGCTCGCGTGTACGCGCAGGATCTCGTGCAGCCAGGCGCCCTCCCGGGCGGAGAGCCCGTCGGCCGGCCCGTCCAGGACGAGCGTGTGCGGATCGGCGAGCAACGCGCAGGCCAGCCCGAGACGGCGGTCCATACCCCGTGAAAGGGTGCCGAGCCGCTCGTCCCGGAGGCTGACGAGGCCGACGACCTCAAGAACGTCGTCGGCGCGCTGCACGGGCACTCCTGCGGCCGCGCACAGCATGCGCAAGTGTCCACGGACCGAGCGCGCCGGGTGCCCCGGAACGTCGCCCAGGAGGACGCCCACCTCGCGCGAGGGATGGGCGATGCGATGCAGGGGGCGGCCTCTGAAGTACGTGATTCCACGGCCCTGTTGGAGTTCGAGCATGAGCCGCAGCGTCGTGGTCTTACCGGCGGCCTCGGCGCCGAGCAGCGCCGTGACACGGCCGGCTCTCGCCTCGAAGGACACGTCGTCGACGGCGGGCGGGAGCTCCTGGCGGGGATTGCTGGTCAGTCCGATGGCCTGGATCATCGCTTCTCTCGCAGGATGTGCGACCGCTCGGCGGCCGGGGCCCGTCCGCCGGATCAGAGACGGGCGAACCCCGTGGGTACCGCAGCAAGATAACGCGATATTTCTGACTTTTCGGGCAGGAGGTGGACCGCTGGTGTCCACCGACAGACGAGCGACACGGGAAACGGCAGCGAGGAAGGGTGGAGCAGGCGTCGTCGATGAGCGTGGGTGGCTCAGACCTCGGGGCGGAGCATCGGTGGGTTGAGCAGCGTCGCCCCGCCCGCCCGGAAGAGCTGGGCGGGCCGTCCGCCCTGCCGTGTCGTCGTGCCGCCTGTGGGCACGAGGAAGCCCGGGGTGCCGGTCACCTTGCGGTGGAAGTTGCGCGGGTCCAGGACGACACCCCACACCGCCTCGTACACACGTCGCAGCTCGCCGACGGTGAACTCCGGCGGGCAGAAGGCTGTGGCCAGCGATGAGTACTCGATCTTGGAGCGGGCGCGCTCCACGCCGTCCGCCAGGATCTGCGCGTGATCGAAGGCGAGCGGCGCGGCCGGTTCGCCGTCGCGACCGAAGGCCGCCTGGTTGAGCAAGGTCTCCACCGGCGCCCAGCGCGCGCTGTGCGCGTCGCCGCCCGCCCGGGGCGAGGGCAGGTCGGGCGCGAGCGCGAGGTGCGCGACGCTGACCACCCGCATCCGCGGGTCCCGCTTGGGGTCGCCGTACGTGGCGAGCTGTTCGAGATGCGCCCCGTTGGCCTGCGCCGGGGCGTCGGGGTCATGGGCGCACAGACCCGTCTCCTCGACGAGTTCCCGCGCGGCCGCAGCCGAGAGATCCTCGTCCGGACGTACGAATCCTCCGGGGAGCGCCCAACGCCCCTGGAACGGCTGCTCACCGCGCCGCACGGCCAGCGCGCAGAGCGCGTGACGGCGCACGGTCAGCACGACCAGGTCGACAGTGACGGCGAAGGGCGGGAAGGCCGACGGGTCGTAGGGGGACATGCCCGCGATCATAGTCGTCTGCCTGACGATAAACACCTCCTTCGCCGATGGCTTCCGGTCCGGTTCTCTCCTTCACCCATGACTTTCGGCCTGGCTCACACTCCCAACTGCAGTCCGTCGGCCGCTTCCTCGACCATGGCGAGGCCGAGCCGACTCACCCGTACGGAGAACGGTGCGCCCGCGACGCTCAGCGCTGTCAGGCCCAGCTCTCCCAGCGGGGCGCTGCGAACCGGCCTCAGCTTCACCGTCCCCGCCGGCGCGTCGGGGCGGATCCCTGACAGCGCCGTAAGGACATGTGCCCCGGCGGCCGCGGCGGTCGCCGCCGGACGACAGGCCGCCGGGTGCGGCAGCGGGGCGCTGCCCTCCGTGCGCTGCTCGCCCGCGTACATCTCGGGCAGCCGATGGCCGAAGCTTTCCGCCGCCGCCAGCATGCCTCGCAGCAGCGAACTCGCCTCCTTGTCGTATCCCGCCGCCGCGAGACCCGCCACGGCGACCGCTGTCTCCTGCACGCGCACCGCCCCGCCGCGGTGCCCGAACGGGTTGTACGCCGCCTCCTTGGCACCCAGGCTGCGCAGCCCCCAGCCGGAGTCCATGGCGGGCCCGCCGAGGAGCCGGGCGAGTTGTTCCGTCTGCACCTTGTCGAGCAGGCCGGGGGCGAGCACCCCCGCCCCGAGCAGGCCGGTGTCCAGGAGGTGTGCCGCTCCCCCGGTGAGGTGCGGCACAGGGCGGCCGTCGCGCAGGCGGGCCAAGGCCGGTCGCCCGCCGGCCCGGTCCTCCACCCAGAACGCCTCCCGAAACGTGGTTCGCAGTCGCTGGGCCCACTGCCGCAGTCCGACCGCCCCCTCAAGGCTGTACGCGTCGCACAGGTCGGCGCCGAGCAGCGCGGCCCGATGAGCGTGGGCCTGCGTCTCACACCGCGCTAGCCCACTCGGGTGTGCGTCCGGCAGAAAGGTCCCGTCGCCGACCGCCCCGATCAGCCAGCTCAGGCACCTCTCCGCCGCGGGCAGCAGCTCCTCCACTTCCTGCCCGGGAAGCCCCCACCGCCGCGCCTCGGCGAGGAGCACCGGGAAGAGCAGGGTCGCCTCGGTTCCCGTACAGCCGGGCGGCAGGTGCGGCCCCGCGTCCCTGAGCGGCCCCGGGATCATGCCCGACCGCGGCCCTGACCCCGTGAGTTGACTTCGAGCGAGGGTGCGCAGAGTCCCGGCGGCGAGCCGCGTGCCCAGCGGCAGCGCCATACGGGCCGCAGCCAGGGCCTCGGCAGGCGCAAGTCCGCAGCGCCACGGCGCGCCCGCCGCCGGATACATGTCGGTGGGGTGCTCGGGGGCCCGCAGCAGCAAGGCCTGTAGATCCTCGACGGACCGGTCGAGCAACGGCTGGACCCTGGGGTCGTCCCCGACCGCGCGCGCGGCGACGGCCGAGCGCAACGCGCCGTGCCCCGCCAGGCGGATCGGCCCGGCGCCATCAGGTCTCACCCGCAATTCCACGCTGCGGGAGGCACCTGGCGGCAAGTCCACCTCCCAGCGCAGCAACCCGGCGGAGGCCACGGCGTCGGCGGGCACCGGGTCGGCCGTGACCGTGCAGTGGGCCGTGGCGGTGGACCACCGCATACCGGAGTCATGGACACTGGCGGGCAGTTCGGGCCCGGCTCCGCCGGACGCGACGAGCCCCATCTCGGCGAGATCCGTGCCGAGCGAGACCTCGACGGGCAGCCGCAGGGGGCGCCCGGCCGCGCTGTGCAGCGTGATCCGTTCCGTACCGTCCGCGTATCGGATCCGCTCGACGACGATCTCCGGGTCGGGGCCGCCGGTCGACAGCCGCAGGGTCGCCACGAAGCGGGCGCTGTCCGCCGAGAGCATGCGGGCCTGCACGGCGACCGGCTCCCGGCCGGCCACACGCACTTGGCAGCGGGAGAGGATCCGGCGTCCCGCCCGGTAGAACCCCTCCAGTCCGCGACCGGTCAGCTGCCCTTGATCCGTGGAGATCGCGAAAGCGGGCAGGGCTACGCAGATCAAGGCCGTGTGCGCGGGTGGAAGCTCTACGGGGCGGCGCGACGCCGGTGCCGGTGCGCCGGATGGGCGGAGTGCACCAGGCCGGAACCCTGGGCCCGGCACGGCCCGCCGGGGCCCCTCTCTGTCGGACGCGGGAGACGGTGCGGAAAGGGACATGGGGCGGCTTCTTCGGCGTTGTCTGCGCTACGAAAGGTCGGCGGCGGTACAGCGACGCGACCCGGCCACAGATACCGCCACTCAGGTGAACGGGCCCGGCCCGCCCCAAGTCACGCCCCGGCCCCAGGAAGCCGACCACATGGAGCCAACTTCCTATGAATGCCACTCCCCTACGCAGCCGCGCCGCGCACCTGGCCCACCAACGGGCGGGCGCGCTCATCGGTCGTTCCTCGCGCCGCGCCGGACGGTGCGCCGCCGGTTCTGCGGGCCAGTCCCGGGGCTGCCCGAAGCGTGGGTGCCGGCTGGTCCGCTTGAGCTTCGGGTGCCGCTGGGCCCGGCTGAGGCGCGGGGAACGTCGGAGCTTCGGGAGCCGCCGCTTCCCGGCGAGCGGGGCAGGCGGCGCCGTCGCCGCCGGGGAGTGTCTTCCTCGGCCGTCGAGGTGCCCGCCTCCAACAACCTCTCACTACCCGTGGGTTGGGGTGAGCCGTCCAGCGATGCGAAGGCCCCACCCCCCTCAGCGTCTTCACGGACGTCTTGCTTCCTGCGGAGGCAGCGACGGATCGACTCCGGGTCCATGCCTTCGTTGCACGCGTGGTGCAGGAGCAGGGCGAACGTGTACTCGCAGTCGGCGCGCAACGCCATGTCCAGGGCTTCCTGTGCTTCCGCGATGTCACCGAGGGACCAGGCGACCCAGCCGGCGAGGGACAGCGGCGCCGCCGCATGCTCGTCGTACGCGCCGACGCAACGTCGGGCCAGCGCCCTCCACAGGCGCAGGGCAGGGGGCGCCTCGTCGCCCTCCATCCACTCCGCCGCACGATCACGTGTCGTCCGGACCTGGAGGCCGAGGATGAGGGCGGCCGCTTCGTCGTGTGCGATCAGTTCGTCGTCCCTGTTGTCCGCCTCTAGCGTGCCCGAAACGGGTGGTGCGGCGGCGAGGCGGGCCATGATCCGACGCGCCAGGTCGAGCGTTTCGGCGGCGGCGACGTCCTCCTCGTTCAGGATCCTGGGGATGAGCGCGAGGCCGGCGGCGTCCAGCGCTCGCTCCTGTTCGATTGCCGCAGCGGTCTCCCATGGAGTGAGCCGCGCCCTGATCTCTCCCTGGGTGGCGACCGCCTGGACTCCCATGTAGGTCGCGGCGGCCGCGAGGACCGAGGTGCCGGGCCTGATCAGAGGGCTGCCTTCAGGCGGGCAGCACCGGGTGTCCGGACAGCAGTAGGTCCAGAAACGGTGGTCCGAGATGCAGACGACTTCGAACACCGGGACGTCGAGGGCGCCGCACGCCGTGCGCACCATCTGTGCCAGCGGCCGCAGACGCTCCGCGATCTGCTGCCCGGACTCCGCTTCGCCGGGTTCCCGGCAGAGGAAGGCGACGATGCCGTCGGGGCGGTCTCCCCTCCGCTCGCAGCCGCCCACCAGGCACTTGGCCAGTTGCTCCGCGACGGGTGGCCAGTCCCCCGCGCGCTCGGGAATGCCCAGGCGCACGCGGCCGCCCAGTCGGCCCCGCTCACCGTGCAGAGCCATGAGCACGATGCTGTCCTCGGGCTTGAAGCCGAGCAAGTAGGGCAAGGAATCCGCCAGTTCGGCAGGGGTGCGCAGGGTGACAAGCGGCTCCTCGAAGGGATCGCCGCCGGGCGGCTCGTCGGGATCGCCGCTGGGCAGCTCGTCGCCTGCTTCGAGCGGGCGGTCAGGGGTGACCGCGGAGCCGCCGGGGGCGCTGGGGTGAGCAGTGCGGCTGGGGGCGATCTGGTCGGCGGAGCCAGTCGGCTCGCTTGGATCGGCGGGGCTGGCGGGGCTGGCGGCCGGATCGCTCGGGCCTGCGTGGATAGCGGCGGTGTCGGGGATGGCCGCCGGGTCGCTCGCGGCCGCGGGCACGGGCGCCGGGTCGCTCGGGTCGATGGGGCCGATTTCTTCGCTGTGATTCGTCATGCGCCGACTGTCCCGCGGATCGCAAGGTTCCGGTTGACCCTGTGGATAACCTCGATCAGGGGCACGCCAAAACTTATCCACAGCCTCGCGGGCTCGTTCGCCTAATGTCCGACCCATCGGGTTGCATGGGGGCATGAGCAACGAAGATCTGCGCACGGCGGCCGACGCCGTCCTCGCCCGCCTCGTCGGCGGCCCCTCCCCCGAATCCGGCGGGGCGCCCTCGTCGGGCGGCGCCCGCCTGCGCGAGGATCAGTGGCGTGCGATCGAGGCGCTCGTCGCCGAGAAGCGCCGGGCGTTGGTCGTGCAGCGCACGGGCTGGGGCAAGTCCGCGGTGTATTTCGTCGCGACGGCCCTGCTGCGCGAGCGCGGCAGCGGTCCCACCGTGATCGTCTCGCCCCTGCTCGCCCTCATGCGCAACCAGGTCGAGTCGGCCGCGCGAGCCGGCATCCGTGCCCGCACGATCAACTCCTCCAACACCGAGGAGTGGGAGACCGTCCAGGCCGAGGTGGCCGCGGGCGACGTCGACGTGCTGCTGGTGAGCCCGGAGCGGCTCAACAACCCGGACTTCCGCGACCAGGTCCTGCCCAAGCTCGCCGCGGCCACCGGCCTGCTCGTGGTCGACGAGGCGCACTGCATCTCCGACTGGGGCCACGACTTCCGCCCCGACTACCGCAGGCTGCGCACCATGCTCGCCGACCTCCCGCCCGACGTGCCGGTCCTGGCCACCACGGCGACCGCCAACGCTCGCGTGACCGCCGATGTCGCCGAGCAGCTCGGCACCGGGGGCGGCTCGGACGCGCTCGTGCTGCGTGGCCCTCTGGACCGGGAGAGCCTGAGCCTGAGCGTGCTCCAGCTGCCGAACGCCGCACACCGCTTGGCCTGGCTGGCCGACCACCTCAATGACCTGCCGGGCTCCGGGATCATCTACACCCTCACGGTCGCCGCCGCCGAGGAAGTGACCGCCTATCTGCGACAGTGCGGGCACACCGTGGCCTCGTACACGGGCAAGACCGAGAACGCCGACCGGCAGCAGGCCGAGGAAGATCTCCTCGCCAACCGCGTGAAGGCGCTGATCGCCACCTCCGCCCTGGGCATGGGCTTCGACAAACCCGACCTCGGGTTCGTGGTCCACCTCGGCTCCCCTTCTTCGCCGATCGCCTACTACCAGCAGGTGGGGCGCGCAGGCCGCGGCGTCGACCACGCAGAGGTGCTGCTCCTGCCGGGCAAGGAGGACGAGGCGATCTGGAACTACTTCGCCTCGCTCGCCTTCCCTCCCGAGGAGCAGGTGCGCCGCACCCTCGACGTCCTGGCCCAAGCGGGCAGGCCCCTGTCGCTGCCCGCCCTCGAGCCCCTGGTCGAACTCCGCCGCTCACGGCTCGAGACCATGCTGAAGGTGCTCGACGTGGACGGCGCCGTCCGGCGCGTCAAGGGTGGTTGGATCTCCACCGGCCAGCCCTGGGCGTACGACACGGAGCGCTATGCCTGGGTCGCCAAGCAGCGGCAGGCCGAGCAACAGGCGATGCGCGAGTACGCGTCGGCGACCAGCTGCCGCATGGAGTTCCTGCGGCGCCAGCTGGACGACGAGGGCGCGGCACCCTGCGGGCGCTGTGACAACTGCGCGGGGGCGCGATTCGGTGACGAGGTGTCTCCCGCGGCGCTGGACTCGGCACGGGGAGAGCTCGGACGCGCGGGCGTCGACGTCGAGCCTCGGAAGATGTGGCCCACCGGCCTGGCCGCGGTCGGCGTGGAACTCAAGGGACGTATCCCGGCGGGCGAACAGGCTGCCCCCGGGCGTGCCTTGGGGCGGCTCTCCGACATCGGCTGGGGAAACCGTCTGCGCCCCATGCTCGCCCCGCAGGCACCGGACGGGCCGGTACCGGACGACGTGGCCAAGGCCGTGGTCGATGTGCTCGCGGACTGGGCGAAGGGGCCCGGCGGCTGGGCTTCGGGCGGGAGTGACGCGCAGCCCCGGCCGGTCGGCGTGGTGACCATGACCTCGCACACTCGGCCCCAGCTGATCCAGTCGCTCGGCGCCCGGATCGCCGAGGTCGGCCGACTCCCCCTGCTCGGCTCCATCGAGTACGCCCCGGGGGCCGACGCCGGCCGGGTTCCGAGGAGCAACAGCGCCCAGCGCCTGCGCGCTCTGGACGGTGCGCTGACGGTGCCTCCCGCGCTCGCGGCCGCGCTCCAGGAGGCCGACGGCCCCGTGTTCCTCGTGGACGACCTGAGCGACAGCGGGTGGACTCTCGCAGTGGCCGCGCGCATGCTTCGACGGGCCGGGGCCAAGGGGGTGTTGCCGCTGGTCCTGGCGGTGCAGGGATGAGATGAGCGTCGAGGGGCGACGAGTTGGGCAGGGATATACAAGGCGCATCATCCGATACCGGCGTGCGGCTCCAATTGCTCGTTGCCGCAAGCCACTACGACGGGAAGAATTGGAATTGCTCCCCGCGCGGTTCCCGTGGCCCAGTAGGGCTGTGCCGCGGTGCGCTCCCCCAGTCCGACCCCGCCCTCAGCAGGGGGCGCGTAGCCGAAGGGAGAACCGTGACCTTCGGATTCGCTCCGTCCGATGCGGCGTCGCTGTCGGAGCCCTCGACGCCGGCCGAGATGTCCGCCGATTCCGCCCACCGACTGGCCCGCACGCTCGAGCCCGCGGAGTGGTCAGCCGCGGGAATCCCTCTGCTGCGCAATCCGCGTGAGATCGTGAGCGGCTTGCACACCCGGCATCAGCCGACACCCGCGACGGCCGTCGTGGCGGTGCTGGATCCGGACGAACGGCTCCGGGCCAGCGCGTCGTTCAGCCGACGCGCCACCGCGACGGACGGCTGGATCTTTCGCAACGCGCTGCTCGCGCAGTTGCGCCGGGTCATCCCGCACGATCTGCGCCGACGCACCCCGGTGCGCACCGCCGTGCTGCTCTACTGCCGTGACGGTGACGCGCGTTGGACGCAGGAGGACGGCGCCTGGATGTGGGGCCTGCGGGATGCCTGCACCTTGCATGGGCTGCGCTGTGGCGCGTACATCACGCTGACACGCGACGGCTGGCAGGTGCTGGGTGAGGGGCGCGGCGGCCGCCGACCGAGCGCCGGTTCGCCGCCGGAAGCCTTCACCGGGGCCGATCCGCCGATACCTCGTACGGGAGGCGCCGCCTCGGACGTGCTCAGCCGCGCGGCAGCACGCTGACGCGGCGCCCGAGGCTCAGGCGCCGCAGCCGTCTCCCTCCCGACTCGCCCGGGGACGCGGCCCCCGCAGACGAGCCCCCCGGGAGACAGGCACACCCACGCCCCGGCACCGTCAGACACGGGGTAACCGGAGCCAGGCGGGGGCACGGGCGCAGGCGCAGCACCTTCACGCCGACGCCTGGCCCTCACCGGACGCCCGGTGCGGCCCCAGACACCAGAGACGCGGACGCCGGACGCACCGCGTCAGACGCTCGCGCCCAGCATCGAGTTGATCCGCTGCGGGTCACCGCACACGATCAGCAGGGTGCCTGCCCGGGCGAGGGCCGTGGGGAGCGCGGCGACCGAGGTCTCCTCGCTGCCGCCGTTGATGGCGACGACGACGACCGGCCGGGACGCCGCACGGGTCAGCGCGGAGGCGTCGGCGTAGAAGACGTCGTCGCCCGCATCGTGCTGGGCCCAGTAGGCGGCCTCGCCGAAGGATAGCTCATGCGTGGCCCACGGGTGCGGATCGCCTGTGGTGATCACCAGGACGTCCCCGGGCGCGCGCCCGGAGTCCAGCAGCAGGTCGACGGCTTCCTCGGCCGCGTCCAGCGCACCCTCGGCCGAGGCCGGGATCAGCTGGATCTGCGGAACCGAGGCCGCGGACGGACCGGAAGCAGCCGGGGCGGAAGGCCCGGGCTTGACGGCCGTGTCACGCGGCGTGCGCTGCGCGGGCGGCATCGGCCGGGCGGGACCCGGACGGCCGGGGCGCGGCGGGGCCGCGGGACGCGGACCGGGTA
>NZ_WMBF01000226.1:0-9910 GCF_019400875.1 Streptomyces anatolicus
ACCGAGGAACACGCACTCCCCCGGGGGGCGTTGGAGCCTTCGGCAGGTCAGGTCGAAGATCTCCGGGCGGGGCTTCTCGAAGCCGACCTCGCTGCTGATGACGATCTCGTCGAAGCGGTCGGTGAGCCGGTGCGCCGCGAGGATCTCCCGTAGCCAGCCGTCGAAGTTGGAGACCAGGGCCAGCTGGTGCCCGGACGCCCGGAGTGTGTCGAGGCAGGGCAGGACGTCGGGGTACAGGCGGTAGTTGGCGGGGTCCAGGGCGTAGCGGGCCGCGCGCCGGGCGGCCGGGAGGGAGTCGGCGCCGCCCGCGCGGCGCAGGGCGTCCCGGAAGAACACGGTCCACATGGTCAGCCGGGCTTCCGGGTCGGCCTCGTCGTCGGGCCAGTGGCCTTCCGCGCCGATGGCCCACAGTGCCTCGCGCACGTCCTGTGCCGAGGGTGCCCCCTCGTCCCCGAGCCAGGAGGTGGAGAGCAGTTCGGGGAAGGCGGGGGTGAGTTCGAGCAGGGTGTCGGCGGCGTCGAACAGTACGGCGGGCGGCAGGTCGCGGGTCATCGCAGGCCTCCGTCGGCGATCAGCAGGGTGGACAGGCCTCCTCGGTCGGCCGGGAGTCCGGCCCGTAGCCCCTCCGGGGTGCCGGGCAGGAAGATGGTCTCCTCCTCGCTGGAGAAGTGGTTGCTCATCAGTACGGCGGACTTCTCCTGCCCGCAGAGCCGGACGGCTTCGAGGGCGAGTTCGACGTCGCCCTTGTGCATTTCCACCAGGACGCAGGTGATGCCCGCGGACAGGTAGCTGGTGAGTTCGCCGAGGAACTGCTGGGGCGGCAGGCTGTGGCGGCCGTGCAGCCCCGAGAGGTAGGCGAAGGACCGGTCGAAGGGGTCTTCCCGGAAGTGCCGGGCGGTCTGCGCGGCGGCGAGCAGGCCGATCGGGACTCCGGGTGTGACGTGGATCTCGCGGCCGGTGAGCGGGAGGCCGTCGAGGACGTCGTAGGTGTCGGGGTTGCCCTCGACGAGCAGGCCCACGCGGTCGTGACCGGCGGCGTGCAGCTCGCTCAGCGCCTCGTCCACCTGGTCGATGTTCTGGTCGAAGTCGCCGTAGCGGTACGGGAGTACGTGCGGCCGGAACCGTTCGTGGCCGGGGGTTTGGGTGAAGGTGTGGCGGTAGGTCCAGTCGGTCATGACCACGGGACAGCCGGTCTCCAGGGCTCCGAGGGCGTCCTCGCCTCCGGCGGGGGTCCAGGGCCCCACCCCGACGGCGCGTACGCGCTGGGGCTTCGCGGGGTGTCCGGCGCCTCTGCGAGCGGCGTTTCCGAGGGCAGCGCCTCTGGATGCGGCGTCTCTGGATGCTGCGTCTCCGGGCGCGACGGCCTGAGGGCGCGGCAAGGCGGTCGCGCTCCGCTTCGTCAGGCGCCGCTCGATCGATCCGGCCCGGCGGCTGCGGAACAGAGTGGGCACCACGAAGGCGACGGGCTCGGCGCTGTCCGCCGTGGCCGGCAGGTACTCGGACTCGGTGGCCGCCGCGGTGAACTCGGCAAGCCCGCAGGTGTCCTCGACGTACGCCACGGGCCGCCCCCAGCCGAGTGCGCCGAGGGCCGCGGTCATGTCCTCCTTGAAGCCGCGGGGGCGGAGGGTGACGAAGCCGCCGGAGACGGGGGAGAGCGGGTGCGTCTCGCCGGCCACGTCCACGGAGTGCAGGTGGCGTATGCCGGCCGCGGCACGGAAGACCTCCATGCCGACGAGGGACGTCCTGGTACCGGATGCGGTCATGGGTGGTCTCTCTCTTCGCTGGGAAGGGCACGCGGAACCGGCCCGGACGCGCCGGTGCGCGCGTCGGGGGGCCGGGCCGGGCCCGGTGTGGTGGCGGGGTCGCTCCGTGGTGACCGGGGGCCGTGGCCTGCGGTCAGGAGGTGGCATACGTGCCCTCGGCGGCGGTGATCTCCCGCTCCTCGAGGTGGGAACGGAGGGCTCCGGCCGCGGTGAGGGCGTCGTGCAGGTGCGGGTCGGCGGCGCGGAAGTAGGTCACGAGCCTGGTCAGCCGGCAACCGCGGGCGGCCTTGGCGCCGTACGTCGACTCCCCGTAGTGGATGCGGAAGCCTCCAGCTCGCGCCGCGTGGGTGATGAGTTCGTAGTAGGCGAGGTTGAAGTAGCTGCCCCGGTCCTCGGTGCTGAAGGCGCCGAGGCGGGGCACGAGGCGCCGGTGCGGCAGGTCCTCGTAGAAGGCGACGAATCCGAGCGGGCCGTCCTCGCCGTCGGCGCGCAGGACGCGCAGTCCCGGGATCGAGACGGCGCGCCGGAACCGGTCGCGTACGGCGTCGGCGTCGGCTTCGTGCCCGTAGCGCCGGTACCGGTCGAGCTGCAGCTCCACCAGGTCGGGGGTGAGGCCGTCGGCGCCGAGCACCTCGACGCGGGGCCGGCGGTCCAGGAAGCGGGCCCGTTCCTTGCGGAGCACCTTGCGCCGGTGGGAGCGGAAGCCGTCGAAGTAGGCATCGAGGCCCGTGGCGGGGACGTCGAGTACCGCGTCGGCTCCGGTGGTCACCGGCACGTACCCGCGCTCGCGCAGGATCCGGTGCAGTGCGGCCCATTCGGGTTCGTCGCGTACGTTGCCGAACTCCACCACCGGCAGGCCCTGTTCGGCCGCGATCCGCTCGGCGCCGGAGATGAGAGCGGCCAGGGCGCGCTCCCCGCCCGCGGTGACACCCGGCCGTGTCGATCCGGGTGAGACTACGGCGAGGGTGTCGGTCTCCTCCACGCGCACCCGACGCCCCAGCTCCGCCGCCTGCCGCAGCCGGTCCGGCCGCGCGTCCTCCGGCAGGCGGTCCAGCAGGTCCCGTACCGGGGAACCGAAGAGGACGGACCAGGTGGCGTAGGTGGTGTGCGGGCAGTCGTGCGGAATCACATAACAGGTCGCGAATTGCGCCCCGGGACCTCCGGGCGACGGCGCGTCGAGAATTCCGGAGCCAATCGGTCCGGAAGCGAGAACGTACTGCTCACGACTGATTCTCCCTTCCTCCGCGGCCAGCCATGGAACGGTCCTCTCTATTTCCGGTGCCGGTAATTCCGGCGGTATACCGCGGGCCCAGTCGGCCACGCTGGAATGACGGGTGACCGGCATCATCGCTCTTTTCCAGGTTCTCGTTCCGTGGCGCCCCGGACAGGCTCGGCGGATGCGTGAGGGCCGAATTCACGCAGGGCGCGGTCCGAGACCAGGGCGCCGACGGAGGCGCACGTCCAGACCGCGGCGATCCACAGCAGCGGCTCGGGGCCGACGACGCTCGCGAGGAGCGGGGCGAGCACGTACCCGAGCGGCAGGAAGGCGAAGGAGCCGATCGAGGAGATCGCCCCGACCCGGGAGAGCCGGTCGGCCGGGACCGTCTGCTGGATGGCGGTGTTGACGAGTACGCCGTACGCGGCGATGCCCGCGCCCGCGAGGAACTGCGCGGCGCACAGGGCCGGTACTCCCGCGCCCGAGGCGAGCAGCAGGGGAGGCAGACCCATCGCCAGCAGTCCGAGCGCGGCGGTCAGGATCGGGCGGCGCAGGCGCGCGCGGCCGCAGGCGAGGCTGCCCAGCAGCTCGCCCAGGGCGAAGGAGACCATCAGCAGGGCCCACCCGTTGGGGGTGAGGCGCTGCACGATGCCGGGCCCGAGCACCATGAAGGGCGCGGCGACCAGGAGCAGGATGAGGCTGTCGACCACCGTCATCCGTAGCAGCCAGGGCAGGCCGCGCAGCGCCTGCCAGCCCTCGCGCAGCCCGGCCCCCGCGGGCCGGGGCGGCCCGGTGGACTCCCCACGCGGCAGGCCCGCCAGAAGCGCGGCGCTGATCAGGAAGGAGGCCCCGTCGACCGCGAGCGCCACGGAGGGCGGCCCGAGCGCGGCGCTCACCGCGGCGAGGGTGGGGCCGAGCAGGGACGCCGTCCCGGTCCATGCTCCGACCAGGGCGTTGGCGGCTCCGAGGTCCCCGGGCTCGACGCAGTGCGGCAGGTAGCCGAAGGTCGCGGGGTAGCCGATCGCCATCGACATGCCGAAGACGGCCTGGCAGGCGAGCGCCCCCCACAGGGGCAGGCCGGTGAGGAAGACCGCGGCCGTGCCGATCTGGGTCAGGCCGCACACGGCCGAGGAGACGACCATCAACGGCCGCTTGGGCAGTCGGTCGGCGGCCACTCCCCCGACCGCGAGGAGGAGGACCTTGGGCAGGATCGCCGCGGCCATCATGGCGCCGAGCCAGACGGCGGATGCCTCGCGCGCCACGAGGCTGAGGGCCAGGGCGGTCGGCACGACCGCGTCACCGATGAGAGAAATGGCGCGGCTGATGAAGAACCGCCGGAATACCGGGGCCTTGAGGAGGGGCGTGAACTTTGCCTTCTGTTTCCCTCCCTCCGCCTTCTCTTTATTCGTCACGGACACGATCTCGAGCTTCCGAGCACTTTTACCGCATTCCCCCGTGCAGGTTGAACCCGCAATTAATTTGATTAAACGATCATGAGGCTAATAGTCCACCTGCTGAGACGTCAAGGGTTTCACCGGGTACTCGGGATCGCGCGGACCGGGTTCTGGCCGAATTTCTCGCCACTGTCCTGAAACCAGCCATGCAGGCCCCCTGCCATCGGTCGGTTGACCGATGTGGGGAGGGCCGGGGCGCCGCCATAGTTCTCGGGAGATCGTTCGCGGGCGGCCCTGGTGCGCCCGGTTTTCGAGAGGACCCTTCTGTGGACACGTATGCGGATCTGGTGTTTTTCGGCGGGCAGGTGGTCACGGTCGACGCGGAGTTCTCCGTCGCCTCGGCCCTCGCGGTGAGCGGCGGGGTCATCAGCGCCGTCGGCACGCGGGACGATGTCGCGCCGCTCATCGGGCCCGGCACCCGGGTCGTCGATCTGCGGGGAGCGACGCTCCTTCCCGGGATCAACGACTCCCATCTGCACGGCTGTGCCTACGGCATGGCGTCGCCGCCGCTCTCCCTCGACCTCGGCCACCCCACCGTGTCCTCGCTCGCGGAGGTGGCCGATTCCGTACGGGAAGCCGTCGGGCGTGTGCCGGGCGGGCAGTGGATCACGGGGCACGGCTGGGACCCCGGTTATCTCGCGGAGTGTGCCGCCGATCCGTCACGGATGCCCTCGCGGCACGACCTCGACGCCGTGAGCCCGGACCACCCCGTCGTCCTGTACTCCTTCTCCGGGCACGCCACCTGGGTCAACTCCAAGGCGCTGGAACTCATCGGGATCGACAGGCACACCGTCGCGCCGCCCGGCGGGGCCATCGTCGTGGACGGGGCCGGGGAGCCGACCGGGCTGCTCCACGAGGGAGCGCAGGCCCTCATCCAGAACGCGCTGCCGCCGCTGAGCAGGCAGGAGCGGATCGACGCGGTCAAGTCGGCCCTCGCCTCGCTCGCCCGGCTCGGCATCACCAGCTACACCGAGCCCGGGCTCGGCCCCGGCGGCGACGGCATCATGCGCGGCGCACTCGGCACGCAGACCCTCGACGTCTACCGCCGACTGCTGGCCGACGGCGAACTCACCGCCCGCCTCGGCGTCCTGCTGCTGCCCACCGGAATGGCGAGCACCGCCGAGGAGTTCGCCCGCTCCCTGGCCGCCCTCGGCGAGTACGGCGAGTACGGCGAGGCCGATCCGCGCCGCCTCGCCATCCATGGGGTCAAGATCTTCGCCGACGGTGTCGTGCCCAACAAGACGGCCTGGATGAACGAGCCGTACGTCGGTGGCGGCTGCGGCTCCCTGTGCGTGGGCGGGGAGAGCGACGCCGACCGGACCGCCGAGATGGACGCGATGATCCGGCATGCCCACGTCGCCGGGCACCAGTTGGGCGTCCACGTCACCGGGGACCGGGGCTGCGACGCCGTCGCGGACTCCTTCGCGGCGGCCATGGCCGAGCACCCCCGGCCCGACGCCCGCCACTACGTCATCCACGGCGACTTCCTCACCGCACACAGCATGAAGGTGCTGGCCGAGCACGGCCTCGGCGTCAACATGAACCCCACCATCAAGTGGACCGTCGCCGACATGGAGGAGGAGTTCGTCGGCACCGAGCGCGCGGCGTACGCGTGGCCGTACCGCGACGCCATCGACGCGGGCGTACGGGTCGCCAGCGGCTCCGACGCGCCGGTCACGGACCCGGACTGGCGCCAGGGCATCGCCACCATGATGCTGCGCGAGTCGAAGGCCGCGGGCCGGGTCAGCGGTCCGGAGCAGCGCATCGGCCTGGCCGAGGCGATCCGTACGTACACGATCGACGCGGCCTGGCAGGACTTCGCCGAGGACTGGAAGGGCTCCCTGGAACCGGGCAAGGTCGCCGACCTCTGCGTGCTCGACGGCGACTTGCTCGGCGCCGACCCCCACGACATCCCGCGGATGCCCGTCGTCCTCACCGTCGTGGACGGGCAGATCGTGCACGACACTCTTCTTGACCGGGGGTGACCGAGCGATCGAACCCGACCGCTCCCGATTGACGTACGCCAGGCACATGATCATCCTCGGAGGATGACAGCGGAGCGGAGCACGGCGGACCTCCTGGACGCGGCCGTCCACGTCCGCGAGGCGGCCAGGAGCGCCACGAGGGGTGCGGCCGGCGTCGACACGGTCCTGGCGGCGCTGTCGGAGGTGGTGGAGTACGACCACGCCTCCCTGGCCCGGTGGGATCCCCTGCGCCGCCGCCACACCACTGTGGCCGGGAGCTACCCGGACGACGCCACGGCCTACATCGAGGCCCGCCTCCACCACGACCCGGTGTTCACCGTGCTCCGCGGCCCGGCCCGGGACGGTCTCTGGCTCAGGGACGTCCCCGGCCGGCTCCTGGCGTCCTCCCCCGGCTTCCAGGAGGTGCTGGCCCCCCTCGGCATCGAGGACGGGGTGGCCCAGTGCCTGTTCGCCTCCGACGGACGGTACGTCGGCATGCTGAACGTCAGCACGCGCCGTCCACGGCGCACACCCGACCCGGCGCGCGCCGTGGTCACCTTGCTCACCGAGTCCCTCGCGGCGGCCCTCGACCCCCGCTCCGGCCCGCCGCCCGCCGAGAGGCCAGCCGCCACCGAGGAAGCACGGCGGCCCGGCGGCCTCTCGCCCCGGGAGCTACAGGTGCTGGCCGAACTGACCACAGGCCGCACCAACCGCGAGATCGCCGAGCGGCTGTACATCACGCCCCGCACCGTGGGCACCCACGTCGAACACATCCTCACCAAGCTCGACCTGCCCAACCGCGCGGCCGCCGCCGCCAGAGCCGCCACCTGGGGGATCGAACCGGCCCGCTGACAGCCGCTGTCCGACAACCCGGCCTCAGATGCGTACGCCGCGGGCCCGCAGGTAGGCGAGTGGGTCTATGTCCGCACCGAAGCCCGGCCCCGTCCGCACCTCGAAGTGCAGATGCGGGCCCGTGCTGTTGCCCGTCGAGCCCGATCTGGCGATGCGCTGGCCCGCGCCGACCTTCTGCCCGGCCTTGACCGAGAGCGCCGACAGGTGCCCGTACTGGCTGTACTTGCCGTCGGCGTGGCGTATGACCACCTGGTAGCCGTAGCTGCCGCCCCAGCCCGCGGAGACGACCTGGCCCGCGGCGACGGCCCGCACGGAGGTGCCGGTGGGCACGGCGAAGTCGACGCCGGTGTGGTACCCCTTCGACCAGGAGCGGCCCGCCGCGCGGTAGGGCGTGCTGGGTGATGCGGCGACGGGGGCGACGGCCGCCGTGGCGGCGGCGGGCTTGGCCTTCTCGGTGCGCGGGGCGGGGACCACCCGCTTCTTCTCCGGGGCCTTCTTCTGGGGAGCGGTCCTCTGGGGAGCGGTCTTCTGCGGGGCGCTCTTCTGGGGGGCGCTCTTCTGGGGGGCCGTCTTCTGAGGGGCGCGCTTCCCCTGCCCGTGTACGGAGAGCCGCTGGCCCGGCGTGATCAGGTCCGGGTCGGCGCCGATGACCCGTCGGTTGGTGTCGTACAGCTGGCGCCAACCGCCCCTGACCCGGCGTTCGTCGGCGATCCCGGAGAGGGTGTCGCCGCGCACCACGGTGTACATCTCGGCGGTACCGGCGGTGGACTGCGGGGTCACCTCCGGCTTGACGTCCTTGACGTCGCGCTTCACCGGCTTCGCCTTGGCGCGGGCCGGGGCGATGTCGGGCGAGCCGCCGCCCTTGGCGAGCCCGGCCCTCGCCGAGCAGACCGGCCAGGCGCCGGGGCCCTGCGCGTCCAGGACCTTCTCGGCCACGGCGATCTGCTGGTCCTTGGTGGCCCGGTCGGCGCGCGGCGCGTACGCCGTACCGCCGTACGCCTCCCAGGTGGACTGCTTGAACTGGAGGCCGCCGTAGAAGCCGTTGCCGGTGTTGATGCTCCAGTTGTTGCCGGACTCGCAGGCCGCCACCTTGTTCCAGGTGTCGACGTCGGCGGCACCGGCGGTGCCCGCGACGGTCAGCGGGAGCGCCATGCCCGCCCCGCCCGCGGTGACGGTGAGTGACGCGCGGTTGATGCGGTTCGGCTGATACCGGCGGTGCCGGCCCCGTACGGCCATGGCGAGCCCCCTAGGACACACGTCATCACGGATTGCAACACAGACACACGACAAGCCCGCAAGCTAGCCGGTCGGACCAATCCATGACAAGTGCCGGGCGCATACGGGGCGTTGGCCGATCATGACCTCAAATGCCCCTCGAACCAACGCAGTTGGACTTCCTGCTGGTAGGGGCCGCCACCCTCGTGATCGTTGAAGGAGTACACCTCCATGGAACGCTCGCTTCCCGCATAGGCGTTGAAGGCGGCGAACACCGTGGACGGCGGGCACGTCTGGTCCTCCAGGGCGGCCGAGAAGAGCGCGGGGGCCCGCCCCCGGGCGGCGAAGTGCACGCCGTCGAAGTACGAGAGCGTCTGGAAGACCCGCTCCTGCCCGTCCCGACGGGCCTTCAGATAGAGGCCGATCTCCTTGTAGGGCTGACGGTCGGTGAGGGTCGCCGCACGCGGGAAGTCGCACAGGAACGGCACGTCGGCCGCGACGGCCGCCAGGTCCGGTACGAGACCGCCGACCGCGAGGGCGAGGCCGCCGCCCTGGCTGACCCCGAGCGCGGCGACCCGCGAGGAGTCCACCAGCGGATGGGCACGGACGGCCTCGACGGCCCGCACCGCGTCGACGTACAGCCGCCGGTAGTAGTAGTCGTGCGGGTCCTCGATGCCGCGTGTCATGAACCCGGGATACGCGGGTCCGCTGCCCACGGGGTCCGGGGTGTCGCCCTGCGCCCACCCTCCGCTGCCCTGCCCCCGGGTGTCCATGACGAAGTGCGCGTAGCCGGCGGTGGCCCAGAGCAGATGCATGTGCGGCAGCCCGCGTCCACCGCCGTAGCCGATGTACTCGACGACGGCGGGCAGCGGCTGCCCGGCCCCTCCTCCGACCTCGGCCCCGGCCCCGACCCCGGCGGGCAGAACCAGCCATCCCTTGACGGGGTGCCCGCCGAATCCGGCGTACGTGACGTCGAAGACCCGCACGCCCCGCAACGGCAGTTCCACCGCGTCGAACCGCGCGTCCACCTCGTGCTGACGCGCCTCCAGCAACGTCTTCTCCCAGAAGGCATCGAAGTCGTCGGGCTCCGGCAACTCGGGCTGGTAGCGGCGCAGTTCATCGAGGGGCAGGTCGAACTGGGGCACGGGCGGCTCCTCCTTCGGACACGGTGTCGGAGGCTCACGCTATGCCAGTCGCCCCCGCGTCCGGCAGGGGCGACTTCCCGCCCGGATGGGAGGCAGGGCACGGCGGCCCCGCCCCCCTCACCTCAGCGTCAGGACAGCGGCCCCGGCTGGGGCTCGGGCACCGGGTCGGGCCCCGGCGGCTTGGGGATCGGGGACGGCGACGGTTCCGGCGTGGGCCGCGGGTCGGGCTGCGGCACGGGGTCCGGGTCCGGGAAGGGGCCCGGCGGTACGGGGTCAGGGAACGGATGGGTCATGTCGATCC
>NZ_WMBF01000227.1:0-9890 GCF_019400875.1 Streptomyces anatolicus
CGCCGGAGCCCCGAGCCTGCCCCTCCGGCCACGTCCCCGTTGGCCCTTTCGGGTTGCACTGCCCCCCGGTCAATGATCATTTAGTAGGCATCGCCGCCCCGCCCCACTACGCTGCGCCCATGAGCATGCTCACTCCCCCCGGCATGGGCGGCAAGTACCGCATCACGGGGGACAAATACCCACGCATGCGCCGCACCGGCGGCCGCCGCAGGCTCGTGCTCGCGGTCATCGCCTCCGCCGCCGCCGTGGGCCTCATCGGCTGGGGCACGCTGCAGCTCATCCACGTCTTCTCCGGCGGCGACAAGGCCTCGGCCGCGGCACCCGCCGCCCCGGAGTGCGACCGCAAGCGGGACAAGCCCCACAAACCGGGCCCCGACCCCAAGGTGAAGCCCAGACCGCTGCCCAAGCCCGGCCAGATCACCGTCAACGTCTTCAACGCCACGCCCCGCGGCGGCCTCGCCAAGAACACCGCCGACGAGCTGAAGAAGCGCGGCTTCGCCATCGGCGAGGTCGGCAACGCGCCGGAGCGGTTCGACAAGAAGGTCAAGGGCACCGGGATACTGCTCGGCACCAAGGCGGCCGCCGACACCGCCCTGCCCGTACTCGGCACGCAGCTCGTGGGCGCCGAGCACAAGACGGACTCCCGCAAGGGCGGCGAGGTCGACCTGATCCTCGGCACGCAGTTCAAGGATCTGGCCAAAAAAGAGGACGCCGACAAGGCCCTGGCGGAACTCACCAAGCCCAAGCCGACGCCCACGCCGTCCAACGGCGGAAAGACCTGCTGACCGCCGCCGCCGCTACTTCGCCGCTACTCCGCCGTCCCGTACATCCGGTCCCCCGCGTCGCCGAGCCCGGGCACGATGTAGCCCTGCTCGTTGAGCCGCTCGTCGACCGAGGCCGTCACGACCGTCACCGGCGTGCCCGCCAGCTCGCGCTCCATGACCTCGACGCCCTCGGGGGCGGCGAGCAGCACCACGGCGGTCACATCGTCGGCGCCGCGCTTGATCAGCTCCCGGATCGCCGCGACGAGCGTGCCGCCCGTGGCCAGCATCGGGTCGAGGACGTACACCTGGCGCCCGGAAAGGTCCTCGGGCATGCGCGTCGCGTACGTGGAGGCCTCCAGGGTCTCCTCGTTGCGGATCATGCCCAGGAAGCCCACCTCGGCGGTGGGGAGCAGCCGCACCATGCCGTCGAGCATGCCGAGGCCGGCGCGCAGGATCGGCACGACCAGCGGACGGGGGTACGACAGCTTGACGCCCGTCGTCCTCGTCACGGGGGTGTCGATGTCGACCTGCTCGGTGCGCACGTCCCGGGTGGCCTCGTACGCGAGCAGGGTGACCAGCTCGTCGGCGAGACGCCGGAAGGTCGGGGAGTCGGTGCGCTTGTCGCGCAGCGTGGTGAGTTTGTGCGCCACCAGCGGGTGGTCGACGACGTGGATCCGCATGGCATCAACAGTAACCGGGCGCCGCCCCGGCGCCGCGCTGGCATCAACACGTCCGACCGGGGGAAGGTGGGGACGTACGAAGCGAGGTGGTGTGGCCCATGGGGGAACGCAAACCGGACGACGAGACCGACGCCGAGCGCCGCAGGCGCCGCGCCCAGTTCCTGCGGGAGCGCGCCGAGGCCATCGAGCTGCGGGACCGCGTGAAGCCGCGCCGCGCCCGGGCGGCACGGATGCGTCAGCAGATGCGCATGCGTACGTTCCGCTGGTGACCGCCCCGGCGTCCGGCGGGCCCCGCGGGGGCACCGGATGAACGCGACGCGGACACAGCGGCCCGAAGACCTCTCCTGACGGCGCGGTTTCTGCCACGATTCCGAATGGGCGGGGCTCGACACAGCACTCCCCGCTCCCCGACCTCGCCGGGGGGACCCCAAACCGCCAACCGGCACTGCCTATGACCAGTGGGAGAGTCACGGTGTACTTCGCCGCACTGCTCGCGCGCACCGAAGACGGGTGGGAAGCGAGCGACACGGAGCTCGACGATGTGGAGACCCTGGCGGATCTGGCCGATCTGGCCCGTGAAGCCACGGCCGACTACGACGACGACACAGTGCTCGTCTTCATCGAACAAGAAGAGGCGTGGTTCGGCGTCGTCCGCGTGGACGGCGAGGAAGACCCTCGTATCTACGTCTCGGACGCCGCCGCCGCAGCCCGCAGCTCGTACGGGGAGATCCTGCTCACCGACGAGATGCTCGGCCGCGACCCGGGGGCCGACGACACGGTCGCCGACCTCGACGCCCTCGATCTCGACGGTACGGAGGACGGAGAACCGGAGGACTCCGTCGACGAAGAGGTGGACGGGCCCGCCGAGCCCGGCGACGCGGTGCCCGCGGGCCCGCTCGGCGACCCGGCGATCCTCGTCGACCTCGGCGTCCCGCAGAAGGACCTGCTCGGGCTCGAGCCCGGCGACGCCCTCAACTCGATCGCCGACATCCTCGGCGCGGCGGAGGTGCTAGAAGCGGTCCGCTAGGTTCCAGGTGTGGATCACCTCACCCCATACGACCCCGTACGCGACCGCTGGCGGGCGCCCATGCGGCTGGCTCTGGCCGAGGCCGGGCTGGCAGGCAGGGGCGGTGACGTACCCGTCGGCGCCGTCGTGCTGTCCCCGGACGGCACGACGGTGCTCGGCGCGGGGCACAACGAACGCGAGCTGACCGGCGACCCCACCGCGCACGCGGAGGTCCTCGCCCTGCGCAGGGCCGCGGCCGAGCTGGGGCAGTGGCGGCTGACCGGCTGCACGCTCGTCGTGACGCTGGAGCCCTGCACGATGTGCGCGGGCGCGCTCGTGCAGTCCCGCGTCGACCGGGTCGTCTACGGCGCGCGGGACGACAAGGCCGGAGCGGTGGGCTCCCTCTGGGACGTCGTACGCGACCGGAGGCTCAACCACCGCCCCGAGGTCGTCCCCGGAGTCCTCGCGGAGGAGTGCGCCACCCCGCTGACGGACTTCTTCCGGAACCGGTGATACAGAGAGCCCGCCGAACGGATTTCAGAACACGGGCCACCTTGGGCTAGAGTTCATCTCGGTAGCGTGTCCGAGCGGCCGAAGGAGCTCGCCTCGAAAGCGAGTGAAGGGTAACCCCCTTCCGTGGGTTCAAATCCCACCGCTACCGCTTCTCAACACCCCCCTGATCGCGGAAACGTGTATCAGGGGGGTTTTGCGTGCACGCATGGGCGCCCCTCATGCGTGGAGGGAACCCGCGTCTGTCAGTTGCGAACTGGAGGCGAGACCCAACCGGACATGAGCAGATCAGCAAGCTCCGCGCGGTACACGTCGAGTGCCGCCACGAGTTCGGTGTGCGCCTGTCGCTGCTCGTCGAGAGTGCTCAGCATCAGTCCGATCTCGCGCCTTTCCTCCACCGGTGGCAGCAGAACGGGCAGCTCGTGCAGTTCCTTGGCGGAGACGGACTGTACGGCGGTCCCCCTGGCCCGCTGATTGATCCAGCGCTGCGCGTCGGGACGTGCCAGGAACCCGAGAAGATAGGCGGAGTGCGAGGGTTCGTGGGGGCGGAGCCGCACAAGATGGGTGCCGAACAGCCAGCCCTCTTCCGCTTCCGTGACCAGGGCACAGCGGCCCACCGTGCCCGTACGCGTCATCACCAAGTCGCCGGCTCGCAGCGTGTACCGCTTCAGCGACTCCGCCTCACGCTCGGGAACCCGGGTTGTCCCGTCATGCCGGATGCGCTGTCCACGTACGTCTGCGGGACGAACCATGGGGACCCCCTGCTCCCCGCCGCTCAAACTGTCCCGCCGCTGCCCACCTGGGCCGACCATGACCTCCGCGAGATCGCCGAGCCGCTCCTGGCGCCAGTCGGACAGAGCGCTCGGCCGGGAATTGCCGACCGCGGTCCGAGCCCAGTTCTGCCTCCACGCGGTCCTGAACCGCTCCAGGCGGTCATCCAGAGTCCGCAACCGTTCCGCGGCGGACTCCAGCCGGGCCGCGCGGGTGGCCAGGACATGCTCGGGGACGTCAGGGTTCGCGAGCGTGTGCTGCGAAACGGTCAAGGAGCGGGGGGTGAGCAGGTAGTCATGGCTCCGGAGTTCCTCAAAGCTGAGGGCTCTGCTGGGCACCGAAACAGCTCCGGGCTGAGCGGACTCTCTACGCTCCGTCCCGTGCTTCCAAGCGGTGTAGGCGTCGACCATCGCGTCCGTCTCGTCCTCGGACAACTCACGCAAGGCCCGGCCAGTCATGCTGCCCAACTCCGAGCCGTCGACGAAGAGGACTTCCTCGCGCCGAGCTTCCGCACCCGTCAGAATCCAGATATCGACCGGGATCCCTGTGCTGGCGAACAACTGCGACGGCAGCGCCACCACGCATTCCACAACGCCGTCCTGGATCATCGCGCCACGGATCTGTCCCGCCCGGCCACCGGAGAACCCGGCGCCCTGCGGCATGACCACGGCCGCCTTCCCGCCGGGGGCCAGTTGGTCCACCACGTGCTGGAGCCACGCGAAGTCGCCGCGTGAGCCAGGTGAGGCATAACGCCAGGTCCTCTGCTCCTGTTCCGGGGCAGGCAGTTTCTGGCCGAAAGGCGGGTTGGTCACGATCCAGTCGGCCGCGCCCGGCCATGGGGAGGCGCCCGTTGGACTCTCCGTCTCCATGCCCAGATGGAACTCAGCCCCCCGCACTCCGTGCAGAGACAGGTTCATGGTGGCGAGCCGCAGGGCGGCCTCGCTCGGGGTCGTACCCGTGACACGCGGGCTCACCTGGGAGTCGGGCAGTTCGGCCAGTACGGCCGCGAGCGCCTCCCCCGCACGGCAGAAGGGATCGTGGATACGACTCACCCTGGTCCTGGAGGCAACCAGCAGGCGCGCCATCGTGCGCGCCACGGAC
The DNA here is from genome assembly GCF_019400875.1 of Streptomyces anatolicus. Classification (NCBI taxonomy): domain Bacteria; kingdom Bacillati; phylum Actinomycetota; class Actinomycetes; order Kitasatosporales; family Streptomycetaceae; genus Streptomyces; species Streptomyces anatolicus. Next base: position 4,833 of record NZ_WMBF01000227.1, read on the forward strand.
TTCGGTGTGAAGAACTCACTTCCCGCGCGCTGGCCGAATTCGTTCCGGTACCGGTCCACCAGCAGGTCGAATACCGCCGCGCACTCCGGTCGGGTCCTCGGCCCCTGTCGGCCGAACACCTCCGCTAGGGCGGCGAGCTGCTCGCGGTTTCCGATGTCGCGGTTGAGTGCGGCACGCAGAGCGGTGCGCAGGAGCGGGACAGAAGCGCGGGCTCCGGGAACATCCCCCCATACGTGGACCAGCGCGAGCAGGAGCAGCATGTGCTCGTCGGCGCGCAACTCTCCGCGGAATCGGTCCACTTCCGTCGTCAGCCTACGGACGAACTCCCGCGCGCTGAAGTCTCCGCCTCCCAGTGCCCCTCGGAAGCGATCCCCGAAGGTCGTACCCGCCAGCTCTTCGTCACGTCGCACATTCGCGGGCACCGTACGCCGGTCCAGCCAGGCCGCTACCTCGTCCGCCCGGAAGACATCGGTGCCCGTCGGGCTGGAGGACGACTCCGGCTCGGGAAAGTCGCCGTGCCGCCGCTCCCAGTTGGTCACAGCAGGACGTCTCACTCCCGCGAGCCGCGCGATGTCAGCACGGGTCACCAGAAGAAGCCCCAGGTCCGTCACGAGTTCCTCCTCCAGATCAAACGGTAGGCCACGCCGCGGTCACCCACCTCAGGTCAGGACCGCGTCGAAAGTCGTGACCAGCGCGGCGGCGAGGCTCAGGACCGCGACGAATGCGAAAGCGGCACGTCCTAGTGCCGTCGGGTAAGTGGCGCCGTCCAGCCGAGCGAGTTTGCCCGCGCCGGCAGCGGCCAGCAACGCGAGAACGAGCACCAGGGCAACGGCGTTCAGGACTACGGCGAGGCTGGGCACGGCAAGGCTCCCTGGCTTGGTATTGAGGCGGCGTCACGACCGTAGCGAACAGATCGACCGGACACAAGCGCAGTGCGATGCGTACATTTTTGTTAAGGGGCGCGACGCCCGCTCGTGAAACAGACGGACCCCATAGAGGTGAAGTAGTAACATGTAGTACATGGAGACCACGGCTCGGGAGTTCAACCAGAAGTCGTCACATATCCTCGCCGCCGCGGCACGGGGCGAGACCATCACCGTGACCAAGAACGGCGTCGCGGTCGCACGCGTGGTGCCCATCACCGACGACGTTCCGCCCTACCCCATCGACCCCATGGGGGCGATAGACCTTCCCGATCTCAGCCTTCCCGATCTCACCGATGAGGAGATCGAGGACACGCTGAAGGGGATGGGCACGCAAGCGTGATCGCCATTGCCGACACCAACGCCCTGTACCGCCTCCTCGACCCACGTCTTACCGGGCATGAAGCCCACAAAGAAGCACTGGCCTCGATCAGTCATCTGGTGATCTCACCCATGGTGCTGGCGGAGCTGGACTACCTGGTCTCGGAACGGGTCGGAGCGCGCAAAGCCCTGACCGCGGCACGGTTCATCGAGCGTTATGTGGCCACCCGACGGTTCGAGGTGCCGGCAGTCGCCGCTCATCTGAGCACGGCCATCGCCGTCGCCGAGGGTTACGCCGACGCGGACGGAGGCAAGGGCATCGGCATGACCGATGCCATGAACGTTGCCCTGGCCGCCGCGTACGGGACCGAGGTGCTGTTCACCACCGACCGCCACTTCCGCATGGTCCGGCCGCTCACGGGGCACAAAGCGTTCCGACTGCTGCCCGACGATCTTTAGGACTCCTGGCGCACCGGGGCGTACTCGCCTTCACTCGTACGCGCCTTCACCCGTGCACACCCGGCCGACGTGCGGAGAGCCCCGGCGCCATGAAGGCGCCGGGGGCTCTCTTCCGTCAGGACGGGGGAAGCGGCATCGGGGGGACAAGCCGCTTCCCCCGGTGAGGACCAGCCCTCAAGTCGGCGCCGCCGTCGGGGGGAAGCGGACGGCGCGGACCCCGCAGTGGGGCCAGTCCCTTGCCCGGGGATTCCTGCCAGATCCGCCGGGCTCACCCTCCATGCTGCGCCCCGCGGCAGCCGGGCAGGGCGGGCAAAGGGCCTCTGCCGTCGGGCCGTTGGTCCTTAAAAGCCTGGTGAGTACGGGGCGGGTTAGACTCACGGCGGTCACAGGGGTCACACGGGGCGTGGGTAAGGGGAGGCCGGATCGTGGCGGTGCAGTGGAAGAAGCTCGGCCTCTTCGTCGTGGTCGTCTTCGCGCTCTACGTGATCATCACCGACCCCGCCAAGGCCGCCGACTACGTGCAGATAGGGTTCGAAGGTGTTTCGAGCGCCGCTCAGAGCATCGGCGACTTCATGACGTGGGTCGCCAACGGAGGCAAGGACTGAGCGGCCGCCGACGCCGTCAGGCCTCAGCCCTCTCCAAGGAGTGTCCGTGATCCGCCATCTGGTCCTCTTCAAGCTCAACGACGGTGTACGGCGCGACGAGCCGCGCGTGGTCGAGGGCGTCAAGGCCTTCCGCGCCCTCGGCGAGCAGATCCCGGAGCTGACCTTCTGGGAGTGCGACTGGAACATCACCGACCGCCCCATCGCCTACGACTTCGCCATCAACTCGGCGGTCGAGGACACCGATGCGCTGAAGCGGTACCTCGAGCACCCGGCCCACCAGGCGGGCGTCGCGCTGTGGCGGGAGTTCGCCACGTGGGTGATCGCCGATTACGAGTTCTGAGCCGCCCGCCCCGGGGGCTCCCGGAACGGCCCCGCACCGCGATGGTGCGGGGCCGTTCCGCGTCTCGTACCCCAACTTGCCCCTCAACACGTAGTTATCAGGTGCTTGCACACAGTGCACATGTCTTGTGATGCTATGACCGCTTTTGACGGATGAGTTGACCGAGGTCGATCGGTGGAATAGCTGAGGTCGATCGAGCTTGACGTCACTTGAACGTCGCTTGACTGGGCTCGACTGGGCTTGACTGAGAAGGGGTGGCGTTGACCGTGCCGGCCAGTACTGCGCCTGAGGCTCCACCCGCTAATACGGCTCCGCCCACGAACACGGCCCCGCCCGCGAATCCGGCCACGCCCGCGCAGACGACCCCACCTGCCGGTACGACCCCGCCCGCCAAGCCCGCCCCGAGCGCCGGCAGCACCCGCGGTGCCGACACCCGGGCCCTCACACAGGTCCTCTTCGGCCAGCTCAAGGAGCTGGAGCCGGGCAGCCCCGAGCACGGCCGGGTGCGCGGCGCCCTCATCGAGGCCAACCTCCCGCTCGTGCGGTACGCGGCCGCCCGCTTCCGCAGCCGCAACGAGCCGATGGAGGACGTCGTCCAGGTCGGCACCATCGGGCTCATCAACGCCATCGACCGGTTCGACCCGGACCGCGGGGTGCAGTTCCCCACCTTCGCGATGCCGACCGTCGTCGGCGAGATCAAGCGGTACTTCCGCGACAACGTGCGTACGGTCCACGTCCCGCGCCGGCTGCACGAGCTGTGGGTGCAGGTGACCGGGGCGACCGAGGACCTCACCACCGCCTTCGGGCGCTCCCCGACGACCGCGGAGATCGCCGAGCGGCTGCGCATCACCGAGGAGGAGGTGCTCGCGTGCATCGAGGCCGGGCGCTCGTACCACGCGACATCCCTCGAAGCCGCCCAGGAGGGCGACGGGCTGCCCGGACTGCTCGACCGGCTCGGCTACGAGGACCCCGCACTCGACGGCGTCGAGCACCGCGATCTCGTACGCCATCTCCTCGTCCAACTGCCCGAGCGCGAACAGCGGATCCTGCTGCTCCGTTACTACAGCAATCTGACGCAGTCACAGATCAGCGCCGAACTGGGCGTTTCCCAGATGCATGTGTCGAGACTGCTCGCCAGGAGCTTCGCGCGGCTTCGATCCGCAAATCGGATCGAGGCGTAACCGTATCGAGTGGAGTCCTGTCGGGACTCTTGCCGACGGAACCGCCTGCCCAATCGGCCCAGACCCCCTCTTTCCTGCACGGATGTCACCCTTGTTTGTCGACAAGTAACTACAGCGTGTTGCCGACATGTGACATTCTGCTGGAACCGCGTTTGCCGTAGCCCCACCTCCGGTATTCAGGTGGAGGCTGCGTTCCTCCGACGGGAGCGCCCGCCGCGACCGTCCGCGACCTCAAGGGGGTGGCATGTCCGCAGACCAGGGCAGCTCTAAGGTGCTCACGCTCACGCTCACCAAGAGCCCGAGCGAATCCGCGCCCGACGCGCTTCAGAGCGCACCCGACGCTCCTCAGGGCGCACCCGACGCTCTCCAGAGCGCGTCGGCTCCGGAAGCCATCGACACCAGGACCCTGTCCCGCTCCCTGTTCCTGCGGCTCGCCGCGCTCGACCAGGACAGCCCCGAGCGTGTCTACGTACGCGACACGCTCATCGAGCTCAACCTCCCCCTCGTGCGGTACGCGGCGGCCCGCTTCCGCAGCCGCAACGAACCGATGGAGGACATCGTCCAGGTCGGCACGATCGGCCTGATCAAGGCGATCGACCGTTTCGACTGCGAACGGGGCGTGGAGTTCCCGACGTTCGCGATGCCGACGGTCGTCGGTGAGATCAAGCGCTTCTTCCGCGACACCAGTTGGTCGGTGCGGGTGCCGCGCCGCCTCCAGGAGCTGCGGCTCGCGCTGACGAAGACCAGCGACGAGCTGGCCCAGCGGCTCGACCGCTCCCCGACCGTGCCCGAACTCGCCGTGGCGCTCGGGGTTTCCGAGGAGGACGTCGTCGACGGCCTCGCGGTGGGCAACGCCTACACCGCCTCCTCGCTCGACTCCCCCGCCCCCGAGGACGACGGCGGCGAGGGCTCCCTCGCGGACCGGCTCGGGTACGAGGACACGGCCCTCGAGGGTGTCGAGTACCGCGAGTCGCTCAAGCCGCTGCTCGCCAAGTTGCCGCCGCGTGAGCGTCGCATCATCATGCTGCGCTTCTTCGCGAACATGACGCAGTCGCAGATCGGCGAGGAGGTCGGCATCTCCCAGATGCATGTGTCCCGCCTTCTCACGCGGACGCTGGCGCAGCTGCGGGATGGCCTCATCTCGGACTGACCTGTTCCCTCAACTTCCGCTCCGCGGACGTGAGGTGGCGGCATGGAGGGGATGCCGCCGTCCCCCGCGACCCCCAGCC
>NZ_WMBF01000228.1:0-9879 GCF_019400875.1 Streptomyces anatolicus
CCCCGGAACTCCCCTCGCCCACGGCTCCCGAGGAGCCACTGCAACAGACCGAGGTGGAACGGACGCTGCGGGAGCTGGTCGCGGAGAAGACCGGCTACACCTTCGAGATGGTCGACCCCACCCTGGACATCCAGAACGAGCTGGGCATCGACTCCCTGAAGCAGGTGGAGATCGCGTCGGAGGCGTGGCGCCGCTACCCCTCTCTGCCGCGTGACGAGATCTACCGTTTCGCGCAGGCCCGCACGGTCCGTGACCTGTCGGCCATCCTCATCGAGGTCGCCGCCGCCTCGGCGGACGTGCTGGCCGCTCCCGACACACACGCCGGGGAGCCCGCCGCGCCGCTGCCTGTCGGCCGGGCCTGTTGGACACTTGAGCCCCTGCCCGAAGCGGACGCCCTCGCCGACGCGTACGGGCCACACCCCGCCGCTCTCCTCCTCGATGACCGAAGCGCCCTGGCCGACGCCCTCGCCGACGCGCTGTCAGCACGTGGATGGGACGTACGCCGACTCGCGCTGCCGGGGACGGGCGCGCCCGGCGACGGCCACTGCGAACTGGCCGACTGGACTGAGGACACGCTGCGCGAACAGCTCGCCAAGGCCACCGCGTCCGCGCAGGGGCTGGGACTGTGCGTGCTGCCCGTCGTCCGGGGGCGGAGTGCCGACACCGATGCCGCGATTGCCCGGCTGAGCCACGCCGTGCTGGTCGCCAAGCACGTGGTGCCCGCTCTCAAGCAGACGGCCGCCGCGGGCCACCGCGCCGCGTTCATGGCCGTCACGCAGCTGGACGGGGCGCTGGGGCTCGCGGGTTCGGACGGGCTGGGGCATGAGGCGTTGTTCGGCGGTCTCGGCGGCCTGATCAAGGCACTCGCGGTGGAGGAGCCGAGTCTGTACTCCCGCGTCCTTGACTGCGCTCCCCATCTCCAGCCGAAGGAGGTGGCCGCGCGGTTCCTCGCCGAGATGACCGATGCCGCCGCCCTGACGGAGATCGGCTGGGACGGCGAGGTGCGGCGCACGCCGACGCTGGCCACGGGCCCCAGCGACCTGCTGCCCCTGGGCGCGGCTTCGCACGGCGTGGCAGCGGACGACCTTCTGGTGGTGACAGGAGGAGCGCGGGGCATCACCGCCTGGTGCCTGGAGGCGCTCGCCGCCCAGCAGCCGTGCGGGCTCCTCCTGCTGGGCCGCACCCGCCTGGAGGAACTTCCCGAAGATCCGGAAGCCCGCGAGCCGTTCGACGCGGAGGCCGGGAATCTCGATCAGCAGCGGGAGATGCACGCCACGATCGCCGCCCTGCGCGCGGCGGGTGCCGATGTCACCTACCTCGCGGCGGACGTCGGTGACGCGGAGGCGGTCCGGGCCGCGCTCGCCCCGTACGCCGGTCGTGTCACCGGTGTGCTCCACGGCGCCGGAGTCCTGGCCGACCAGCCGCTGGCGGAGAAGAAGCCGCAGGACATCGCGCGGGTGGTGGGGACCAAGCTCGCGGGCCTCGCCAATGTCCTGGCCGCCCTGGAGCCGGAGAACCTGCGCCACCTGGTCGTCTTCACCTCGGTGTCCGGGATCTACGGCAACGGGCGCCAGACGGACTACGCGATGGCCAACGAAGCGCTCAACCGGTTCGCCTGCGCCTGGAAGAAGGAACATCCGAGCACCCGCGTGGCGGCGATGGCCTGGGGCCCCTGGCGCGGCGGGATGGCTTCGGGACGGGCGCAGGAACTCTTCACCCAGCTCGGTGTGCCTCTCCTGAGCCGCGAGGAGGGCTGTGCCCACTTCGTCCAGCAGATGGCTCCCGCACGCGGCGATGACATGGTGACGGTCATCGGCCCACTGGCCTCGCTCTTCCGGCCCGCGGCGCCACCCCGCCAGATGGAAGTGGTGCGGGATCTTGCCGGCCTGGCCGCCGAGCCCGTACTGCGTGATCACAGCATCGACGGGCGGCCGGTGCTGCCGATGACGGCGGCCATCGGATGGGGCATCAACCTGGTCGAACGCGCGCACGCCGACAAGCCGGTGACGCGGATCCGCGACTTCTGCGTCCGCAAGGGGCTCGTCCTCGACGGCTCCGAGCCGCCACGCGCACGCGTGAGCATGCGCGGCGGGGACAGCCGTACCGACGGCGTCTCGGTCGCGGTCCATGACGACGGCCCCAGCCGCCTGCTCCGCTACGAAGGCGCCTTCGCCATGACGGCGGACGGTGACGCCCCGCCTCGTATGCGACTCCCCGAGGGCCTGGAACACCTGGAACACCTGGGGGCCGAGGACCACGCCCACCACCCCGCGTACGCGGACGGATTCCTGTTCCACGGGCCGCTGTTGCGAGGGCTCGGCCGCGTACTGAGTGAGGACGACACCCGCCTCGTCGTCGCGGCGAGGCTCCAGGACCCCTCGCTGGCCCGTGGGGCGTACTCCGGCGCCCTGTACAGCCCGGCGTCGGCCGATCTGCTTCTGCAAGCGGCGGCTCTTCTGGGCAGGCGGTTGTGCGGCCACCGCTGCCTGCCGGTCTCCGTCGAACAGGTGGACCTGTTCGACTCGTTGCCCGATGGCGAACCGTTCGTCATCGTCGTCGAGTTTGTGGCGCAGGACCCCCTGGAACTCACCTGCACGGTCTCCGCGTGCACTCCGCGGGGTGACGTCCTCCAGCGCTGGAAGGGCCTCAAAGGAATCGTGGCCGTGCCGGAACTGGCCACCCGCGCGGCGTGGCCCGCGCCTGTGCCCCCGTCCGTGCCCGCGCCTGCCGATCTCTGACGGCGAACGCCCCCACTCCGAGCGAAGAGACCATGGACGATCTCCAGTTTCACGGACCCCCTGTCGTAGTCCCCTGGTGGCCGGAAGAGAGTGCCGGGAATCCGGTCGCCCCGGCCTGCGCCGCGCCCGCTCCTGTGCCGTCCGCCCGGTCCTGCTCCAAGGCCCCTGTGAGCGTGGCGCGGGAACTCGCGGGGCTTGTCCATACCGCCCATGAGACGGCCCTGCGGGCGCATCAAGCACTTGAGCACTGGGCGCTCGCAGGCGCCGCCCGGCCCACCCCGGGGGCGCCGACACCGGTCACCCCAGCGGTGCCGGCAGCGGTCATCGAAGCCGGGGAGGCGGCGCGGCGTACGCCCGCCCGGGAGGCTGGTGGCTTCCTGCGGGCGAGCGTCACCTATCGGCACGAGGGCGAGCTGCCGTCCGCCGCCGTGCTGCGTGCCGACACCACGGCCGCCACAGAGGGCGCGGGGTCCTGGGGCTGGACCGTGCACCACGGCGCGGCGCTCCTGGCCGAGGCGCACGGCCTGGCGGGCGAAGGCGCGAGGGAGGCAGCGGCCTGGCCGGTCCGGCCGCTGCCCGGCGTGAGCCGCCAGTTCCGTGCCCTGGCCCGCGCCACCCGCGACCACCTCGGCCCGGCGGACGTGGAGATGGTGGCCGCCGGGCGCCCGGGGAGCTTGTGCCGCGTGACGGAGGCCACCCACTCCGGCGCCGAGACGGGCCGGTACCACCTGGGTCGTCTGACGGCCACCGTCGACCTCGGCCACGGCGGTCCGAGTACGGGCTGGCCGGCACTGCTCGACGCCGCCTGGCAGGCGCTGCACCTCCACACACTGCACCAGGGTCTGCACACCTGCCTGGTTCGCCCCGCTCTGCTGCCCTGGGCGGGCAAGAGCACGGAGATCGAGGTCCTGGACACGGCACAACTCACCGGCTCGCTCACGCTGGAGGCGGACATCGCGGCGATCGGCCTTGTCCCCCGCCCCCACGTGGTCGCCGACATGCGCGTCCACACCGCTCGGGGCCCCCTCGCCCGGCTGCACAACGTGGCCGTGATCCTGCGGGAGCGGCCGGGCACCCCGGTGGGTCCCGGAGCCGCCGTACGACAGGGTTCACAGGGCGAGACACCCGCGTACGCCAACGAGCTGCACATGGCCCATGCCGCCGAAGGGGACCTGCACGTCGCCTACGGCTCGCCCGTCGACGCGGCACATCCGAAGGTCCGCCCCCGCCTGCCCCGGGGTGACCTGCTCATGCTGGACCGGCTGCTCACTGCTCCCCCCGCCGAGGGCGAGGGTTCGCCGGAATCCGTATACGTCACCGAGTACGACGTGCCGGCGGCCCCCTGGTACGTCCGGGAGAACGGGGGCAATGTCCCCCACCTCATGTACCTGGAGTCCTCGCTCCAAGCCGCGGCCTTCGTCGGGGCCGCACTGGGCGCCAGCCTGGAGTTCCCCGACGAGAACGTCACCGTCCGCAATCTCGAGGGCAAGGACCATATGGTTCGCCGGGCTGATCTGCTCGGGCGCACCGTCCGTCAGCGAACCCGGATCCTCGCTCGTACTCCGTTGCCCGGCGCGGTACTTCAGCGGTACGGATACGAACTCAGCGTGGACGACGAGGTGTTCTACCGGGGGGAGAGCGTCCACGGCTTCTTCACCGAGACCGCCCTCGCCAGTCAGCAGGGCTTGGACGGGGGCCGCCTCGTCCCTCCGTGGCTGAGACGCCAGGCGTCGCACGACGTGCGCGCGGTCCGGCCCGACCTGCCGGCGCTTCCCGTGGGACAGGGACGTTTCGCCTTCCTGTCGGAGACCGAGAGTGAGCTGGTGCGCGACGGCGGCAGCCACGGCCGGGGGTACCTGCTGTGCACCAAGCCGGTGCGTGCGGACGACTGGTACTTCGCCCACCACTTCCTGAACGACCCCGTCATGCCCGGCTCCTGCGGGGTCGAACTGCTGATCCAGATGGTCAAGGGCTACCTGCTGTGCACCGACATCATCGACGAGAAGGAGCTGCACGCCCTGCGCACACCGCCCGGCGCGGAGCTCCGGTGGACCTACCGGGGGCAGATCCTGCCGCGGCACCAGGAGGTGCACGCCGAGATCCATCTGCGCCGGATCCACCGGGACGGCAAGGGCCTTACGGCCTGGGCCGACGGCAGCGTCTGGCGCGACGGCCTGCGCATCTACGCGGTCGACAACATCGTCCTACAGGTGGGCGACAGTTCCGGAGAGCAGGTGGGTCACCCATGAGGACGTCGGACCACGCGGCCGTACGCTTCGACCCCGTCGGCGTCCGTGCGCTCCTGTGCGAGCTGGATCAGCCGTGTTTCGTCGTCCGCCAGGAGGGACGGATCGGGGTCGTCGCCGAACACCCCGGCGCCGGTTCCGGCACGCGGGTCCTGGCCGCGGCCTCACCGGTCAGCACCCGGGCGCTGGGCGCCCCGCGTTTCCTGGCGCGGCACGGAGTGCGACAGCCCTACATGGCGGGGTCGATGGCGGGCGGCATCTCGTCCGAGGAGCTGGTGGTCGCCCTTGCCCGCTCCGGCCACCTGGCGTCCTTCGGCGCGGCCGGTCTCTCCGCCGGCCGTGTCGAGCAGGCGCTGCGACGGCTGCGCCGGGAACTCCCGGATCTCCCCTGGGCCTGCAACCTCATCCACGACCCGGCCGACCCGGCGTCGGAACGCCGAACGGTGGACCTCTGCCTGCACCACCAGGTGGCGTGCGTCGAGGCGTCCGCCTTCCTCCAGCCGACGGCGGAGCTGGTCCGTTACCGCGCGGCGGGACTGCGCGGGGCACCGGACGGAACCGTGCACACCGGCAACCGCGTCATCGCGAAGGTCTCGCAGCCCAGCACCGCCGAGTTCTTCCTGCGGCCGCCCCCCGCCGAACTCCTGGCCGAACTCGCCCACCAGGGGCGTATCACCGCCGAGCAGGCAGAACTGGCCGCGTGGGTGGCGCTGGCCGACGACCTCACCGTGGAGGCCGATTCCGCCGGGCACACCGACCGGCGGCCGCTGGTCACCCAACTGCCCCTGATCATCGCCCTGCGGGACCGCGAGGCGGCGGCCGGGCGTCCCGGCGGGGTCGTCGGCGTCGGCGCGGCCGGTGGCATCGGCACTCCCCAGGCCGCGTTCGGCGCCTTCGCCATGGGCGCGGACTACATCGTCACCGGCTCCGTCAACCAGGGATGCGTCGAAGCGGGCACCTCGCCCGCGGTGAAGGCCATGCTCGCCGAAGCCGGGCCCGGCGACTACGCGATGGCCCCCGCCGCCGACATGTTCGAGATGGGAGTCGATGTACAGGTCCTGAAGCGGGGCACCCTGTTCCCCGGCCGGGCCGCTTGGCTCTACCGGCTCTACCGCGAGCACGCGAGCCTCGAGGACCTGCCCGCGAGCGACCTCGAGCGGCTGGAGGAACAGATCCTGCGGCGCCCCGTGGGCCATGCATGGTCGGACGTGGCCGCCTACCTCGCACAACACCGGCCCGAGCAGGCGGCGCTCGCCGCGCACACGCCCAAGCTCCGCATGGCACTGCTCTTCCGCTGGTATCTGGGACTCTCCTCGCGCTGGGCCACGCAAGGCGCCCCGGACCGCGGCGGCGACTACCAGATCTGGTGCGGCCCGGCGATGAGCGCGTTCAACGCCTGGGCCCGTGGATCGCTCTGGCAGGGCCCCGACCATCGGCATGCCCCGGACATCGCCCGGGCGCTGCTGTCCGGCGCGGCCTACCACAGCCGCCTCGCTCAGCTGCGTTTCGCGGGTGTCGGCCTGCCTTCGCTGTGCGGCACCTACCCCGCCCCCGGCGCGGTACCGGCCGCGGGCGCCTCCCCTCAGCCCCAAGGGACGGCGCTCCCCTCACTCGTCTCACTCGTCACGAGCTGAAGAAGGGCTCTCCGCTCCCATGCTGCAGATCGACCCGTTCTGGTCCTACGGAATCGGGGCGGGCTGTGCGCTGGCCACCGCCACCCGGCTGCGTGACGCCCACGGTGACGGCCCGCGCCAAGAGGCAATCCGGGATCGAGGGCTGCTGGCCACCCTGCTGTTCATGGGGGTGCTGTTCATCCCGATGGGCATGTGGCTGGCCACGCGGTTTCCCGGCTGGGAGACCATGTACGCGTGGCGAGCCATCCCGCCGTGGGCACTGGCGGCCTTCAGCGCGAGCCTCGTGGTCTGCGCCACAGCGGGCTACCTGCTCACTCATGGGCTGCTGGTCCGGGGCAAGCTGTGGGGCGCCTGCCTGCAGTTCGTCGTGGCCTACATCGCCGTCTTCTGCACGCTCATCCATGGCTGGGACGGCACCGGTCTGCGCCGCTTCCTCGCCACCGCGCCCGCCGCCTTCACCTCCCTCACGCCGAGCACGGCTGAACTCAGCCAGTGGCTTCGTTCCCCCATCGCCGAGACGCTGTTCTGGATGGGTCTTGTGCTGATCCCGGCCCTCCTGGCGGTGAACGTCCGGCTTCGAACGGGGGGCGTGGGCACATCAGGCACACGAGGCGCACGAGGCGCGCCGGTGGACGGCCTGGACCTGGTCCGGCGGGCGATGTTGGTGATCCTGGGCCCGTGCCTCGCGCTCGCCGTCGCGGCATCCCTGGCCGTCACGGTGTTCGGCGCACTCCTCGGGAGTGCGGCGTGGACCGCGCTCGCCGTCACCGTGCTGCATCCCCGCAGCGCGCTGGCCGCGGTGAGCCGACGTATCGTCCTGCCCGCCGCATGTCCGCCACGCCGGGAAGAAGCCTCAGAAGAAGCCTCTGGAGGCCAGCATCGGCACGCCGGACGGTGACCGCGACCGCGTCACCGTGACAAGCGCCTTCTCGGGCCTTCCCATGCTCTGCCTCCCCCTCTCCCGCGCGGCGGACGTCTGTTCCGCCGTCGACCGGGCACGTTGCGCCCAGGAGGCGTGGGGACCGACACCGGCCGCCGAGCGCACGCGGTGGCTCATGCGTCTGCGCGGAGACCTCAGGGCCCACAGTGCCTGGCTGGGGTCCGTCGTCCAGCACGCGGGTGGGCTCGGGCCACGCGATTGCGCCGCCGAACTCCGCCAAGCGGACGAGGTGTTGCTCCAGGTGGCCAAGGTTCTGCGGGCATCGTCGGGCCTGCGGGCGTCGCCCGGTCTGCGGGCGTCGTCCGGTCTGCGGCAGGCCCTGCACGCCGTACGAGCCCGCCCGGCCCCGGGCCCGTACGGCGGCCCGCACAGACCGGCGGTGGTCTCTTCACGCGTGCATGAGGGGCGGCCCCTGGCCTCCCTCCTCGAAGGCGCCCTGCCCGCACTCGTGAGCGGCAGCGCCGTCGTCACCGCGGTGGACGTCCGCAGCGCCGTGCCCGCGCTCGCGGTGAAACTCCTGGCGCACGGGGCTGGTCTGCCCCGGCACGTCTGGCAGTTGCTGCCGAGCCAGGACTCCGAGCGGGCTACCGCGGGGGATCTGCGAGCGGTACTGAACGAACACGCGGACGACGTCGCCCCGCAATGCTGCCTGCGCGGCACCTCGGGGTCAGGGAACGCGGGGACGCGGGCTCCTGGGCTTCTCGTGCTGCGGCACGACGGATGCTCCCGTGCGGCCGCCCAGGCAGCGGTCGACGCCTGCTTCTCCCGTGCCGGCCGGATGTGCTCGGCCACCCCGCTCATCGCGGTGCACGCCGATCGACGGGCCGAGTTCCTGCGCCAACTCGTCGGCCAGGCCGCCCGATTCACCCCGGAGAGCACGCTCCCCGGCCGGGGACACCTCGCCCTCATGCGCGATTGGTCCGCCACCGTCGCGGCATCCGGCGCTCTGCCCCTACTACCTCTGCCGCCTCTGCTGTCGAACAGCCGCACCAGAGGTACGACGCCCCCCGTCCCGGAGCCGGTCGCCCTCCTCGACCACAGCGCCTGGTACCAGAGGCTCCCCGAACTTCCCCCGGCCGGCCCGGTCGCGCTCGTCACCACCTTCACCCGCTGGTCCGAGGCGCTGGCGCTCGCCCGTCACACCGGTAACCACCTCAGCGTCTTCACCCGCACACGCGCCGCGCAGCTGGTTCCTCAGTTCGCGGGGCTTCCCGCCTCCCGGATCGGATTCAACCGGGCGTCGTCGCCCACCCCGGCCTGGGGCGCACCAGGCGCGCACTCCTGACCGGGGCCGATGGTCGTGCCGTCGGTGGTGGCGTGATCGGCGCGGGCCCACAGACCCGTCGCGTGAACGTCGCTCAAGTAGAGGTAGGGCAAAGGCAAGGGCGGTAGTGCGGCCGTGGAGAGGGCCACGGGCAGCAGGCCGAAGACGCGGCCCCCGAGCCGCGTCGCGGCGAACCGCACGTCACCGGAGAGGGTGATGCGACGGGCCACCGTGCAGGAGCCGGGCGCGCGGTCCGAACCCTGGTAGCCGATACGGGCGTTGTCCAGGGTGACACTCGCTGCGCGGCACACGTCGTGCCCCAGGGGGCAGTACATGGCGGTGACGGTGAGCCCGGTGGCACGCAGCGTCGCCCCGCGCGGGGACCGGCCGCCCGGCACCGCGACCTTGAAGCACGCCAGAACGGCTCGTGCGGCTTTCGCTCGCACCGCTCTCGCGGGAGCGGCGCCAGGGAGATCCGCTGCCGTACACGAGTCCGAGGGCGCCGCTGCCGACGTGGGGGCCTTGCGCACGGGCGGCGCGGCCGGATCGGCACCGGCCGTCCTGCGCACGGGCGGCACGGCGGGATCGGCACCGGCGGAGACGGGGAGGAGACCGAGCACGCAGGTGGCGCAGAGGAGCAGCGCCGCACGGCGTCGTCCCACTCGTCCACTCACCTCTCGGCGCCGACGGCCTCGTCGACCGGTACCGGTACCGCCTCGGACCCGCCCTCGTCCTTTCTCCACGCCAGGGCGAGCGAACCGCCGAGCAGAGCGAGAAACATGCCGATCAGGAAGCCGCCGAGGTTGGCGAGCGGGTAGGACAGCAGTCCGAGTACGAGGGCGGCCGCACCGCTCGTGGTGGCGCCGGCGGGGCGTGCCCACAGGTGTGCGGCACAGGCCAGCAGGGCGGCTGCCACGAGGACCGCGCTGGCGCCGCTGATCCCCTGCAGGCCCAGCAGGCTGGGGCGGGCGAGCGGGAAGACGCCCAGTTCGACGGCGGCGAGGGCGAGCACGAGGCAGGCGGCCACGGGGCGCGGGCGATGGGGACGGGGCGGGAT
>NZ_WMBF01000229.1:0-9843 GCF_019400875.1 Streptomyces anatolicus
GGTGGGGGTGTTCGTCGAGGGCGAGCAGGGCGAGGATGCGGGCGTAGGCGCGCGCCAGGGCCTTGTGCCGGGGGCTGAGGAGGCCGGGGGCGGTGCGGTAGATGTTCACGGCGCCGACGCGCAGGTGGCCGGTGGTCAGGGGCAGAGCGGTCACGGAGCGCAGGTGCTGCCCGGCGGCGGCCTGCGTGAAGGCCGGCCACCTGTCGAACGCCTGGTCCAGGTCGGCCTCCTCGACCAGGGCGCGCCCCACATAGGCGTCGGTGCAGGGGCCCTCTCCGGTGATGAGCTGGGCGTCCTCGAGGCGCCGGGCGCGCCCGTCCGTGGTGTGGGCCAGCAGGCGCAGTTCACCGGCGACGACCAGGGTCACGCCGAGGCAGTCGGCCTCCAGATCCGCGACGCAGGCGCGGCAGGCCGTGGCGAGGGTGATGCCGCCATCGGCGGAGCCGATCCTGCGCCAGGCGGCGGCGTGATCGTCGTCATCCATGAGGGGGTGTCCCAACGAGAGGTCGCGGAAGGCGGGGCCCGAGGGGGTCAGGGGCGCGCGATGGCTTCGGAGTCGAGCTGCCCGTCGACGAGCTGGCGGCACAACTGGGTGAGGCCGAGCTGGTGGGAGCGGGCGTGGCGGCGCAGGGCGTCGAAGGCGTCGTCGACGCCGGTGTTCCAGCGTTCGGCAAGGACGCCCTTGGCCTGCTCGATGAGGATGCGGCTGGTCAGGGCCGCGTGCATCTGCGCGCGCTGCTGGTTGGCGTGGGCGAGGGTGCGGTGCTGGAGGATGGCGATGGTCGCCACGTCCGCCAGGGCCTGCGCGACCCGCGCATCGGCGGGGGAGAGGTTCTGGGGGCGGGTGTCGAAGAGATTCAGCGCGCCGATGACCGCTTCGCGCAGGCGCATCGGCAGCGCGTGGCTGACGACGAAACCGGCCTTGCGGGCCCGGGCCGCGAAGACCGGGAAGGGGCTGGTCTCCACCGGTGAGGTGAGGTCGATGTTCAGCCGGGCCGCGCCGCTGCGGTGGCACTCCACGCACGGGCCCTCGTCGTGCTGGAGGGCGAAGAGTTCCAGGAGGCGGGTGTGCTCGTCGGATGCGGCGATCAGCTGGAGCCTGCCGCCCGGGTCCTCGATCATGACTCCCACCGCCGATACATCGAGCAGCTCCAGGCAGCGGTCGCACAGCATGTGCAGGAAGTCGATCAGATCGAAGTCGTCGACAAGTGTGTCGACCGCGTCGATGACGGCCGCCAGCAGGCGTTCTTCTCGAGTCATGGCCCTTCAGTCCCTCCGCCGGCCAATGGCGCCCGGCCGTCTCCATCATCATGGCGAAAATGCACCCGGCGGGCCACCACGTCCTCGGCTACCTCGTTCAACGGCCGACCGTGGCGGAAGGCGTGGGCCCGCAGCCGGATCAGCGCCTCGGCGAGGGAGACACCGGCCTGCACGCTGATCATCCCGGTCGCCTGGTGCACCGCGGCCCGGTAGAAGTCCGAGCCGTCCTCAGCGGCGGCGAAGGCGCCCCACTGCCCGGCGTCCTGCACGAGCGCCGCGGTCAGCGCGTGCGTGACGATCCACGCGTCGGCGAGCGGAATCTCCTCCAGCGGGCCGGGCCGCGCGCGTTGCAGGGTCATGGTGCCCAGGCAGGCGCTGCCCGCGAGCAGCGGCAGACAGAACACCGCCCTGATCCCCAGCGCCAGGCCCTCGGGCAGCAGGACCGGCCATCTGTCGACCGGCTCGCGCATCAGGTCGGGCACCGACACGGCCGTGCCGGACGCGGCGACCTCGGGCCCCGGCCCCTCTCCCAGGGTGAACTGCAGGTCCTCCAGTTGGGTGCTGACACCCGGGGTGGACCACAGCAGTTCGTTCAGGCCGCTGCCCACCGTCACCGATACCGCCACGCCGTCGACCCCCAGCGCACGGGCACACCGGAGCGCGTCCGCGCCGACCAGGCCGCCGCTGCCGGGCGCCGGGAGCAGGCTCGCCAGTACGGCGGCGAGGTCGCCCTTGGAGACCACGGCGCGTCACCTCCTGCCTGGCCGAGTCGCCGGGGAACGTCATGTCCAGTCTATGGGGCGCGTCCCTCACGGGCGGTGACAGTGGCGGGTGGTGACAGTGGTGGGAAGGGCCCGGGGCGGGCGGTGTCAGGAGCGTAGGGTAGAAGCAAGCCGCCCGTACCCGAACAGATGGTTACGCCTCGCACGGCAACCCTGACATTGGCTTCCGATCAGGGGCGGCATCGGCGGTTGAGTGCCAAAGATCGGAACCACGGCCATGCGCACACTCCTGGGCGCGCGCTCGCTGCCCGCCCCTCGCGTCCGTCTACCGTGACCAGCACCCGGGCGACGGCCGTCGAGCTCGCCGCCCTCCACCTCGACCGCCCCGACCCCGCGAGCAGCCTCGCGCGCGCATGCAGGACGGCCCTGGGCCTGCCCTGCTCGGTGGGGCTGACGCTGGCGGCGGACGCCGCCCTGGCCCAGCGCGTGTCCCTGGCCGCCGTCGGCCCGCTGGCCGGCCGCGGAGAGGCACTGCAGATAAATCTCGGCGAAGGCCCCTGCGTCCAGGCCCTGAGCCGTCTCACGCCGGTCCTCGCCCCCGACCTCGACGACACGGACGTCACCGGCGCGTGGCCCGTCTACGCCGAGCGGGCCCGCGCCCACGGCATCCGGGCCGTCTTCGCGCTCCCCGCCGTCGACCCCCGCTTCACCGTCCCCCAGCCGGGACTCGTGCTGTGCCTCTACCGCGACCGGCCCGGCGCCCTGCCCGAAGCGGACCTGCGCACCGCCCGCACGCACGCGCACGCCGCCGAGCTGCTGCTGCTCGCCGTCCCCGCCCCCGGCGAGGACTCCGCCGCCGACGCCTGGCTCCTGCCGACCGACGCCGTCGTCCACCAGGCCACCGGCATGATCAGTCACCGCCACGCCGTCACCACCGGCCAGGCACTCGCGCTGCTGCGCTCGCACGCGCACGCCCTCGGCACCGATCTGACCGGCCTCGCCCACGCCGTCGTCCACCGCGGCCTGCGCCTGCCCGACCCGCCCCCACCGGACCCCGCCGGACCGTGAGCCCGGCCGCCCCGTCGCGGCCCCCCATTAGCAGTGGGGAACGGGCGTCGCAGGCGTTCCGCCGAACTGCTCCACGGCACCGCGGAGCGCCCTACCGTGGAGCGTCGGCCAAGACCCCGTCGGCGGTCCGCCCCCTCTCCCAGGGGATTCACCGCGCTTCGCCGAGCGAGAGTCATGCCCTTCCCTTTGCCTGCCGCCAGCTGTATCGCGTCCGTACACACCCACGGCACCGGCACCCTCGTCCGCCTGTGCGGCGAGATCGACATCGCCACCGCACCCGACATCTCCGACTACCTCGACACCCTGTCCTACGCCGGCGCCGCCGAGCTGCTGATCGATCTGCGCCAGGTGGAGTTCATGGACGGCTCCGGAGTACGCCTCCTCAACCGCGCCCGCGCCCGGGGTGACGGACGGCTCCGCGTCATCTGCACGGATCCGACCACGCTCCGGCTCCTTCGCCACCCGAGCCTGCGCATGTGGTTCGACATCCTCGACCACCTGCCTCTACCGGTCACGGACAGCTGAGCCTCAGCCTCGCCGCCTCAGCCTCTCCGCCAGGTCCGCGTCACGTCGGCGAGCGCGGCGACCGCCTCGCCCGCGTGGTCGCGGTCCTCGCGGAGGCGGGGGCCGAACTCCACGTGCAGGAACGGCACGTCGCGGGCCGTGGCCGCGCGGCCCTGGACGTTGGTGCGGCCCGCCAGGGGGCAGGACCGGGCCCAGGCGCGGCACACGTCGTAGCCGCGCCTCTTGAGGTCGTCCGCGAGGGCGCGGCCCTCGGTGACCGCCTCCCTGCCCCGGCCCGTGGAGGCGACCACGTCATGGTCCGGAGCGGAGTCCTCCGCCATGCCGTGCAGTTGTACGCCCGGCAGCCCGCGCCGCACCAGCTCGTCGCAGACGGCGTGGAAGACGCTGTCCCTGCGGTGCGCCACGTCCGCCTGGTCGCCGCGCCCTGCTTTGCGATGTGCTCCCGCGACGATCAGTACGCCACCGGGGGCACGGCTGAGGAGCTGTGCCCCGAGCCGTTCGGTGTGGCGGTCGGCCACGGGGTGGGGGACCTGGGCCGACCAGCGCACGGGGGAGTCGAGGTCGACGTAGACGCGGCCCCAGCCGCGGGGTGCGGAGCCGCTCTCGGCGCGGTCGGCGATCTCCGCGTACCGCCGCCCGGTCGCTTCGTCGGTGACCGTGCGGATCGCGAAGTCCACGTCGGAAAGGCGGCGTTCGGCCTCATCCCGGCGGCCGTCGAGGAGCAGGCCGACGCCCGCGGCGACCGTCTTCCGGTCGGTGCGGGAGGGCCGGCGGTAGCCGCTGTCCTCGTCGAAGGCGGCGGTGTAGGCGGTGATCTCCCGCTCCAGGCCGGGCGGGGGCGCCGTGGCGGACGGCGGCTCCCGGTGCTCCCGCGAGGGCGTCCGGCCCCTGTCCGATGAGTCGCCGGAGCACTGCGCGAGACTGAGGACGCAGACGGTCACGGCGGCGAGAAGCCCCAGCTTCTTTGCTGTCGCTACCGGCCGGGTGTGGGAGTTCATCATGGTTGTATAAAGATATCCCTGTGATGACACGTCCCTCCCGCAGGCATTTCGTGACCTGTGCGGCCTCCGCGCTCCTGCTGCTCGCCACCGCCTGCGGTCCTTTCGGCGATGACGAGAAAGCCACCGACGGCGGCCCCTCGTTCACCGTCGCCGCCGCGGGCGACATCCTGATCCACCCGCAACTGACCGACCAGGCCCGCAAGGACGCCAAGGCCACGGGCAAGGGCGAGAAGGGCATCGACTTCGGGCCGCTGATGGCCGGGGTCAAGCCCGTCATCAGCAAGGCCGACCTCGGCATCTGCCACTTCGAACCGGTGGTGGGCAAGCCCGGCGGCCCCTTCCAGAGCTACCCGGACTTCCTCGTGCCGCCGCAGATCGCCACGGCCATCAAGGGCGTCGGCTACGACCAGTGCTCCACCGCCTCGAACCACACGCTCGACCACGGCCCCGCCGGCGTCACCCGCACCCTGAACACGCTCGACAAGGCCGGTTTGCGTCACACCGGATCCGCGCGAAGCGCCGCGGAAGGGGACAAACCGCTCATCACCGAGGTGAAGGGCGTCAAGGTCGGCCAGATCGCGTTCGCCTTCGGGTTCAACGGCCGCGAGGTCCCCAAGGACAAGCCGTGGATCGTCAACCAGAACGACTTCGACGCTATCGCCGCCGCCGAGAAGAAGGCGCGCAAGGCGGGCGCCGAGGTCGTGATCCTCAGCATCCACTGGGGCCGTGAGAACCAGCCCAACGCCAGCGCTCCGCAGATCAGGCTCGCCCGCAAGATCGCGACCGAGACCGGCATCAACCTCGTCATCGGCCACCACGCGCACGTCGTCCAGCCGATGGAGAAGGTCGACGGCACCTGGATCGCGTACGGACTCGGCAACCAGGTCGCCCGGCACGACGTGCCGAGCGGTCTGACCGAGGAGGGCGTGGTCGGCTGGTTCGAGTTCGTCAAGCGCGGCGGCGAGTGGGACGTGAACGCCAAGTACGTACCCACGTTCGTGGACATCCCGCCGGACCCGGACGAGACCGGCGCCCTGCCCAAGGGAGCGGTCGAGGACCACCGGCTCCTGGACGTGGCCGCCACCCTGCGCGACGGCGATGGCCTCAGCGAGCAGCAGCACTCCCGCTACCGCCTGGCCTTCGAACGCACCCAGGGCACGCTCCTGAACAGGGGCGCGAGCAAGGACGGGCTCGAACCGCTGGAAGAGCTTCCGGCCGATTGACCGGAAGGACCGCTTCCGACTGATCCGGGGGGCAAACCCTCGATCGATGCGAGCTAGCTCACATTTCAAGTACTTCGTACATCCCTCCGGATGGGTCGCGGGTCAAAGCTCTCCGGAACGCATCACCCTGCGCTTCCGCGACCCCGCGTCACCGCGCGCTTCCGCGCCCGCGTCATTCCAGGAGAGGAGCACCCCTTGGCCGCTTCGCGTTCGAAGCGGCGGCACAAGGTCCGCCGAAGGACCGACATGTCACTGCTGGGCGGCATCCGTCCCCCCATCGCCGTGCTGTCGGTCCTGCTCCTCGCCCTCGCGGGCATCACCGCCCTCACCCTCGGCCGCGCCGGACAGGAGGCCGTCCCCAAGGCGGTCAAGCTCTCCCAGCAGCACTTCGCCGAGGACGGCGCCATCGCGCTGCGCGCCTCCATCGACGAGTCCGTCACCGACCTGACCCGGACCGCCGAACTCTTCAGCGCGGGCGAACCGGTGCAGCCGGACGCCGTCCTCGACAAGATCGGCAGCGTCTACCAGAAGTGGATGGGCACCGCCGTCGTCGAGATCTCCTCGGGCAAGCTCCTCGCCGCCCGCGGTGAGAACCTCCCCCTGACCGCCATCGACCGGGGCGCGCTCGCCGACAAGGACGGCCTGGCCCCGCGCATGGTGCGCCTGGAGAACGGCGAGACCCGGCTGCTCTCCTTCGCGCTGCTCACCTGGGAGGGCCAGCCGCAGCAGCTCCTGGTCGCCTCCAGCAGCCTGCGCTTCCCCGGCATCAGCCTCGGCAAGTTCCGCTCCATCGCGGTGGTCGGCCAGGACGGCCACGTGCTGAGCACCGACGGCATCCCCGAGCCCGAGCAGGTCCTCACCGACCTCCAGCGCGAGGAGGTCAAGCAGTCCAACAAGCAGCTCAAGGCGTTCGCGGAAGCCGCCGCGAAGAAGGCCCGCACGCACCCCCTGATGTCCAAGGAGCCCGGCTCGGGCGGCTTCCTCGGCGTCAGCGGCCATCTCACCGGCGAGCGCTACCTCGGCGAGCGCGCCATCGGCGGCTACGCGAGCCTCGCCGGACCCGAGGCGGGCAAGCCCACGGTGGCCACCCGGCTCGGCCTCACCGTCGTCGCGCAGGTCCCGGTCGCCGAGGACCCCGCGGCCACCAGCAGCTCGGCCTTCGGGCTGCTCGCCGCGGCCGCGCTGCTGCTCATCGGCGGCGTCACCGTCTACCTGCTCCTGCGCACCGTCCAGCGCCCGCTCATCCGGCTCTTCCTCGAAGGCCGCCGCCTGAGCCGGGGCGACCTCGAACGGCCCGTCACCGTGCCGAAGTCCGGCGAGGCCGCCCGCATCGGCGCCGCGCTCGAACGCCTGCGCCGCCAACTGCTCGGCGAGCCCGTCGGCGGCAGGACGGAGAAGCCCGGCCGCCGCCGCTTCGGCAGCCGCACGCTGATCGCGGTCTGCGGAGTGCTCCTGCTCGCCTGGTCCGCGCCGCTCATGCTGCTGCTCAACCGCGCCGGCGACACCGTCGTCGTACCGCAGCAGATGGTCAACGACCAGCGCGAGCGCACCGACACCCTCACCGACCGCGTCCGCCGCGCCCTCAACGAAGGCCACGCCGACCTCACCTCCGTCGCCTCCCTCATGGGCGACCGCACCAAGCCCTCGGACATGGCCAAGGTCCTGGAGAGCACCCTCAACCAGCACCCCCGCTACCAGTCCCTGTACGTCCTCGACGCCAAGGGCGAGGTCGTGGCCGAGGCCGGCGACGACCCCCGCAGCCCGTCCGGCAAGGGCCCCTCCGCCAAGCCCATCCGCGTCCTCGACGAAGGCGGCAAGGAGCCCGTCATCCTCGGCACCGCCGAGATACAGGGGCGCCAAGGGGCCGCCGTGGTCGGCGAGTTCCGCATCGACTTCCTCAACTCGCTGCTCAAGCGCCCCGGCCTCGGCGAGGTCCGCGTCGTCGACAGCGAGCGCAAGGTGATCGGCGCCAACACCGGCTACCGCGAGTTCGAGGGCCTGCCGAGCGGCCGCCTCGACGCGCTCGCCGAGGGCACCGGACAGAAGGTCGGCCTCAGCCCGCGCCCCAGCGGCGTCCTCTACCGCGACGGCGACGACATCCAGATCGCGGCCGCCGCGCCCTTCGTCGGCGGCGGCGCGGCCCACGCGCTCGGCTGGACCGTGCTCAGCTGGCAGCCCGCCTCGGGCCTCGCCATCCCCGAGTACAGCCTGCAGAACCGCACCGTGCTCGCCGGTCTCCTCGGCATCACCGCGGCGGCCGCCTGCCTGGGCTGGCTGCACATCGTCGTCGTACGACCGCTGCGGCACCTCGCCGACCAGGCGGAGGCGCTCGCCGACGGGGACCGCAAGACCGTCCTCTACCCGCGCCACCACGACGAGGTCGGCGCGGTCACCCGCAGCCTGGAGCTGATCAGGCAGCAGCTGCCGACGGGCACCCAGCGCAAGCGGGACGGCGTCACGGCCGGCCTCGCCGGAAGGAACTGAACCGCCGTGCTCTTCCTCTACACCGTGCTCATGGTGTGCTGTGCCGTCCTGCTGGCGGCCGGAGTCGTCGAACAGCGGCGGCACTTCGGCAACCTGGAGCACATCCCCACCCGGGTCCTCGTCAACGGCATCCGCGGCAAGTCCTCCATCACCCGCCTGTGCGCGGGCGCGCTGCGCGGCGGCGGGCTCACCACGGTCGCCAAGACCACCGGCACCGCGGCCCGCTTCATCCACCCGGACGCCACCGAGGAGCCCGTCTACCGCAAGTTCGGCATCGCCAACGTCGTCGAGCAGATCGGCATCGTGCGGCGCGCGGCCGCGTACCACCCGGACGCCCTGGTCATCGAGTGCATGGCGGTCATGCCCGCCCTCCAGGAGATCAACCAGTCCAAGCTGATCCGCTCCACCATCGGCGTGCTCTGCAACGTCCGCGAGGACCACCTCGCCGAGATGGGCCCCACCCTCGACGACGTGGCGCGCTCGCTGTCGCGCTCCATGCCCGAGGGCGGCATCTGCGTCACGGCGGAGAAGGACCGTTACGCCATCCTCAAGGAGGAGGCCGACGCCCGGAACTGCGAGCTGATCTACGCCGACCCCGAGACGGTCACCGACGACGAGCTGCGCGGCTTCAGCTGGTTCACCTTCAAGGAGAACGTGGCCATCGCGCTGAAGGTCGCCGAACTCCTCGGCGTCGGCCGTGAGGTCGCCCTCCAGGGCATGTACGACGCGCCGCCGGACCCCGGTGTCCTCTCCGTCGAGCGGTACGCCACCGAGGACGGCAAGAAGCTCCGCTTCGCCAACGTCTTCGCGGCCAACGACCCCGAGTCGACGCTGATGAACATCAACCAGCTGCTCGACCTCGGCGCGATCCACCGCCCGCTCAACGTCGTCATCAACTGCCGCCCCGACCGCGTCGAGCGCAACGGCCAGATGGGCGAGATCATCCCGGACCTCCAGCCGGAGAAGGTCTTCGTCATCGGCCACCCCGCCAAGTCCGCCATCGACGCGATCCCCGCCGAGTGGCGTGCGCGCGCCGTCGACCTCGGCGGCGACCGGCGCGACCCCGAGGAGTTCATGCGCGAGATGCTCGCGCAGCTCGGCCCCGACTCCTCGCTCGTGGCGATCGGCAACATCCACGGCCAGGGCGAGCTGCTCCTCGAACACCTCGCGGAGCTGCCGCCGGACGAGAGCGAGGAGCAGGCCCCCGAGGAGCCCGCCCCGTTCTACGAGCCGCACGTCGACCCGTACCAGCACTACTCGGAGGCGTACGAGACGCGGTACACGGCCACCGGCCAGCACCCGCAGGTCCACGTGCCGGTGCAGCGCACCACGGACCAGCCGTACGAGACGCACCGCGCGTACGAGCCGTATGACACGTATGAGCCGTACGAGCCGTACCAGCCGCACGAGCAGCAGACGTACGCGCCCCACGAGCAGCAGTCCCACGAGCAGCAGGCCTACGGGCAGCAGCCCTACGAGCAGCAGTCCTACGCGCCCGCGGACACCTACGCCCAGCCCCCCGCCCCCCGCGGCCTGTTCGAGCCGCGGGGGGCGGGGGGC
>NZ_WMBF01000022.1:0-32719 GCF_019400875.1 Streptomyces anatolicus
TGCGGAGGTGGGTGGCGGTGGCGGTCATCGTCCCTCGTACTCCTCGGAGATCTTCTCGGCGAGCCGCTGGGATGTGTCGAGGGCCGCCTCCACGGACTGGCGTCCGGCGATGGCCGCGCTGATCTCCTGGGAGACCTTGGTGCCGAGGTCGGTGAACTCGGGGATGCCGACGAACTGGATGCCGGGCGCGGGGCGCGGCTGCACGCCGGGGTCGCGGGGCCTGGCGCCTTCGACGGCGGCGCGGGTGACGGCCTGGAAGGCGGCGGCTTCCTTGCGGTAGGCGGGGTTCTCGTACGTGGAGGCGCGTTTCCCGGCGGGCACGTCGGACCAGCCGACCTTCTCGCCGACCAGCCGCTCGTACTCCTTGCCGGACGCCCAGGAGATGAACTGCCAGGCCTTGTCGGGGTTGCGCGAGGCCTTCTGCATGCCCCAGGCCCAGGTGTAGAGCCACCCGGAGCTGTCGGTCCGCTCCACGGGGGCGGGGACATAGCCGATCTTGCCCTTGACCGGGGACTTGGCGGACTCCAGCGAACCGGCGGCGGCCGTCGCGTCGTACCACATGGCGGTCTTGCCCTGGGTGAGGTTGTTGAGGCACTCGGCGTAGCCGGACTGGGCGGCCCCGGACTGGCCGTGCTCGCGGACGAGGTCCACGTAGAAGCGGGTCGCCCTCTCGAACTCGGGGGAGTCCAGGCGGGCCTTCCAGTCCTTGTCGAACCAGGTGCCGCCGAAGGTGTTCACCACGGTCGTCAGCGGTGCCATCAGCTCGCCCCAGCCGGGCAGGCCGCGCAGACAGATGCCCTTCATGCCCGGCTCCTCGCCGTCCACTTGGGCGGCGAGCTTGGCCACCTGCCGCCAGGTGGGGTGCTCGGGCATGGTCAGGCCCGCCTTCTTGAAGACGTCCTTGCGGTACATCAGGAAGGACGACTCTCCGTAGAAGGGCTGTCCGTAGAGCTTGCCGTCGTCCCCGGTGAGGGACTGGCGCATGGACGGCAGGATGTCCTTCTCGTCGTACGCCGTGTCCTCGCGCGCGTACGAACCGACCTCGTGCAGCCACCCGTTCCTGGCGTAGATCGGTATCTCGTAGTTGCTCAGGGTGGCGATGTCGTACTGCCCGGCCTGGTTGGCGAAGTCCTGGCTGATCTTGTCGCGGACGTCGTTCTCCGGCAGGACGGTGAAGTTCACCTTGATGCCCGTCTCCTTGGTGAAGTGGGCGACGGTGAGCTTGCGCAACTCCACCATCTGCGGGTTGTTCACCATGAGGACGTTCAGGGAGTCGCCTGAACCGGTCCCGCCCGCGCCGGTCCAGCAGCCGGCGAGCAGCGGGGCGAGCAGCGCCCCTGCGGCGGCCGCGGCGAGCGCGCGCGGCCTTGGTCGGCTCGGGGTTCGCATGAGTGCTCCTGGACTTAAAGGGAGGATTGTGGATGTTCCGGGCACACCAGGGCGTGCGGAGGCGCGGTGTGCCGCGCGGTGGGGCGGGGCGTCAGGCGCGGACGACCTGCGGGCCGAGGAGGGAGTAGCGGTGGGCCTCGGAGGCGGGCAGGCGGCTGCTCGTGACGATCGCGTCCAGGTCGCCGATGCCCGCGAACCGGCAGAAGCTCGTCGCCCCGAACTTGGTGTGCACGCCGACGAAGACGTTGCGCCGCGACGCCCTGATCGCCTGCGCCTTCACCTCGCTGACCGCCGGGTCGGGCGTCGTCAGGCCGTGCTCGCGGGAGATGCCGTTGGCGCCGATGTACGCCAGGTCGATGACGAATCCGGCCAGCATCTTGGTCGTCCAGTGGTCGACGGTGGCGAGCGTGCCCGGGCGGACGCGGCCGCCGAGCAGCAGTACGGTGATGTGCTCGGCCTCCGCGAGGGCGCCCGCGGTGGCCAGCGAGGCGGTGACCACGGTCAGCGGTCGCCCGCGCGACGCCTCGGGCAGCGCCCCGGCGACCAGTTGGGGCGTGAACCCCTCGTCGACGAAGACCGTCTCGGCGTCACCGAGGAGTCCGGCGGCGGCGCCGGCGATGCGCCGCTTCTCCGGGACGTGCATCGTCGTGCGGAAGGCGAGGGTGGTCTCGAAACCGGCGCTCTCCACGGGGTAGGCGCCGCCGTGGGTGCGGCGGACGAGGCCGTGGTCCTCCAGGGCGCGCAGATCGCGGCGGACGGTCTCCTTCGCGACGCCGAGCTGGGCGGCGAGCGCCGTCACGTCGACGGAGCCGGAGTGGCGGGCCGCGCTGACGATCCGCCGCTGACGTTCCTCCGCGGTCATCGGCGCCACCTTCTTCCCCTGGGTCTCGCGGTGCCCGTTCGGGCCCTGTGGGGAAGTTCTACAGCGCGGACAAGGGGGTGACCAGGGTGGGAGCGGGCGCGATGATGCCCGTGTGTGCCCGCTTGGCGGGGCGACGGCCTGTGCGGCGGGCCTCGGGCGTGCCCGTTTCGGGGGTCCGCGTTGCCCGTTCGGCGCCCGAACGGTTGTCCTGTCGCTCCCCGAGCGATCGCCGCTACGATCCGCGCACCACAACCGTCCGCTCCTAAGGACCGAGGGAGACAAGGTGCGCAACAAGGGGATATCCGCGCTGGCCTGCGCCGCGCTGATAACGGGTGCCGCGGTGTTCGGCGGAGCGGCACCGGCCGCCGCGCGGGCCACAGCGACGCTCGGAGAGGCCGACGCGAAGGCCAAGGCGCCCAGCGCGAAGGCCGGGCAGGACGACACGGCCGACGCCGTCCGCGAACGGCTGGAGAAGATACCCGGCATGAAGGTCGTCTCCGTGGCCGAGAAGGAGGGCCACCCCCTCTACACGCTCACATACGCCCAGCCCGTGGACCACCGAAAGCCCGGCGGCGCCACCTTCACCCAGCGCGCCACGCTCTGGCACAAGTCCACGGACAAGCCGACCGTCCTCTACACCAGCGGCTACACCCTCCCCGGCGGCACCGCCTCCCTCACCAGGCTGATCGACGCCAACCAGGTCAGCGTCGAACACCGTTACTTCGGCCGGTCCAGGCCCTCCGGCGCCCCGGGCGACGACTGGACCAAGCTGACCGTCCAGCAGGAGGCCGCCGACGAGCACCGCCTGACCCGGGCCCTGCGCGGCATCGAGAAGGGCAAGTGGCTCGGCACCGGCGCCAGCAAGGGCGGCATGACGGCGACGTACCACGAACGCTTCTACCCCGACGACCTCGACGCGGTCGTCGCGTTCGTCGCGCCCAACGACGCCAACAACCGCGACGACAGCGGCTACGAACGCTTCTTCGAGACGGTCGGCACCAAGGAGTGCCGGGAGGCACTGAACGCCGTGCAGCGCGAGATGCTGGTGCGCCGCGCCACGCTGCTCCCCAAGTTCGAGGCGGACGCCAAGGCCAACGGCGACACGTTCGAGGAGACCCTGGGCACCACCGACCGGGCCTACGAGTTCGCGGTCCTCGACCAGGTGTGGAACTTCTGGCAGTCCGGCACCGCCGCCGACTGCCCGACCGTCCCCGACGCGAAGAAGGCCACCGACGACGAGCTGTACGGCTGGTCGAAGGAGCACGGCCTGAGCGTCTACCGCGACGAGGACCTCGGCACCAACGGCTCAGGCCCCTACTACCGCCAGGCCGCCACCCAACTGGGCTGGGCCGACCTGAAGTTCAAGCACCTCAAGGGTGTGCGCCACTACCCGGGCCTCTACCAGCCCAACTCGGTGCTGCC
Organism: Streptomyces anatolicus; assembly: GCF_019400875.1. NCBI lineage: Bacteria > Bacillati > Actinomycetota > Actinomycetes > Kitasatosporales > Streptomycetaceae > Streptomyces > Streptomyces anatolicus. Next base: position 3,674 of record NZ_WMBF01000022.1, read on the forward strand.
CGCCGCCATGCGCGGCACGTACAGCAACAGGACCGTCGCCGACGTGGACCGCTGGGTGAAGAGCCGCGGTGAGCGGATGATGTTCGTCTACGGCCAGAACGACCCGTGGAGCGCGGAGCGCTTCACCCCGAGCCGCCGCGACTCCTACCGCTATGTGGTGCCCGGCGCCAACCACGGCGCGTCGATCGCCAAGCTGCCCGAGGCCGAGCAGACGAAGGCCGTCGCGACGATCAAGCGCTGGGCGAATGTGAAGTAGCCCGGCGCCGAAGGAGCAGGGGCGCGGCGATCAGCAGCCGCGCCCCCGCGAGCACCGGCAGCAGCACGCGGACGTCCACGGACTCCACGAGGGCCGCGCCCGCCGCGATGCCGACCGCCGTAGGCGTGAACATCAGCGTGTTGGCGGTCGCCGCCACCCGGCCGAGCAGCGCGTCGGGCGTCTCACGCTGCACCGCCGTAAGGCCCGCGATGAGCACGCAGGGCAGCCCGACGCCGTTCGCGAAGCTCCCCGCCAGCACGGCCGGGTCGCTCGGCAGCGCGCTCAGGGCCGCCGCCGCGGCGGTCAGCCCGATGCCCGCCCCGCCGAACCGCCGCGCCCCGAACCGCCGCAGCAGCGCCCCCGACGCCACGCCCACCGCGACGGACCCGGCGCCCTGCACGACGTACAGCACGCCCGTGTACGCGGGAGAGTGCCCAAGCCCCTCCACGATCGCGTACACCAGCGCGCCGCTGATCCCCGACGACAGCATCGTCAGACCGCCCGCCACCACGAGGGGCCGCAGCCGCGCGTGCCCCCACAGATAACGGGCGCCCTGCGCGGTCCGCTCCCGCAAGGAGGCCCGCTCGCGCACCGGCGCGCTCTCCCGCACCCGCAGCAGGCCGTACATGCCCGCCGCGAGTACGAAGGTGACGGCGTCCAGAAGCGCCACACGGGCGCCCCCGTACGCGGCGAACAGGCCCGCCCCGGCGAGCGGCGCCACCAGCTTCATGCCCTCGTTGGCGGACATCCGCAGGCCGTTGAAGTCGCCGAGCAGCTCCTTGCCGATGGCCGTCGGCACCAGGGCGGCCTCCGCCGCGTCCGTGACGACGCCGCACGCCCCGTACACCACGAGGACGGCGAAGAGGATCCAGAGCCGCCCCGTGCCGTCCACGGCGAACAGGGAGAGGAGCAGCGCGCCGAGCGCGAGGTTGGCGCCCACCAGGAGCGGTTTGCGGCGCGTGCGGTCGGCGAGCGTGCCGAGCAGCGGGCCGACGAGCGTGGGCGCCCACAGCGCGAACTGGCAGAGCGCGGCGAGCCCGTCGGAGCCGGTCAGGTCCTTCACCCAGATCCCGGAGACCAGCCACAGCGCGGAGGTTCCGAAGCCGGAGACCACCACCGCGCCCAGATAGAGGCTCGCGTTGCGGTCCCGCAGGACGCGCCCGATCGTCGAGGTCGTGCCGGGTGATGTCATGCCAGGTGATGCTGGTTTCTAAGGCCCCCGGGGCGGTATCGGGCGCCTGCCCTAACGCCGACCGATGAGTTTGGGCCGCGCCGCCGGTCACCAGGGGAGACATACCGAGACAGCTGCCTTAGCGGAGGCCCTTATGACCGGTGACATCCCATCCGGCGACACCCCGTCCAGCGACATCTCTTCCAGTGACACCCCGTCCGGCGACATCCTCGACCTCGGCCCGCAGGCCCGCCTCGTGGCGCGCCTCGCCGAACGCGCCACGGACGAACAGCTCGCGGCGCCCACACCCTGCCCCGACTACGCGGTACGCCACCTCCTCGGCCATCTGGTCGGCCTGGCCCAGGCCTTCGAGCAGGCGGCCCGCAAGGAGTTCGGGCCGGGGCTGGACACCGCTCCCGACAGTTTCCTGCCGGACGTCGGCCCCGGCTGGCGCGACGAGCTGCCCAGGGCCCTCGACGCCCTCGCCGGTGCCTGGCGCGACCCGGCCGCCTGGCAGGGCATGACCAGGGCGGGCGGCGTCGACCTGCCCGGCGAGGTCGCGGGCCTCGTCGCCCTCGACGAACTGGTCGTCCACGGCTGGGACCTTGCGCGGGCCACCGGCCAGGAGTACGGCCCCGACGAGGCGAGCCTGGAGGCCGCGTGGGCCCTGCTGACGCCCACCGGAGACGGCGGCGAGGGGCCGGACGGCCTGTTCGGCAAGCCGGTCCCGGTACCGGAGGAGGCGCCGCTCCTGGACCGCGTGATCGGCCTGAGCGGCCGCGACCCGGGGTGGCGCCCAGCGGCGTAAGCCATGCGAGATAGGTTGCATTCCTGGCTAGGTCGTCATACGGTCTAGGTAGCTCAGACGCTCAGGGGTCCGCGCGGCAGGCGTCGTCCGTGTTCACGTTCCACGCACGCTGCCGCGCGGCCCCTTCGGGAAGGGGGATCCCATGTCCATATCGCCGGACTTCTCGGTCGCCGCGACGGCCGCCACGGCCGCGCTCGCCGCCTATCTGCTCCTCGGTGAGCCGTGGGCGGGCCGCCGGATGTACGCCTCGCTGGCCCGGCGCAGGGACACCGAACCCCGCGCCCTCGTCCGCTACTTCACCCTCACGCTCGCCCTGTGGTGGTCCTTCGCCGCGGTCGCCGTCGCCGCCCTGCTGCTCTCACCCGGCGTCGACCCCGCCGACCTCGGCATCGCCCTGCCCGAGCGGCCCGTCTACGCCGTCGCCGGGATCCTGATCGTCACGGCGATCGCCGCGGCCTCCGGGCGGAACTTCCACGAACTCGCCGAGCGCGGCAAGCACGTGCCGGGCCTCGCCGCCATCGAGGCGATGCTGCCCCGCACCGCCGAGGAGCGCAGGCTCGCGATCGCCGTCGCGGTCACGGACGGCGTCTGCGCCGAACTCGTCTACCGCGGCCTGCTCATCGCCTTCGGCGTCGGCGCCCTCGGCCTGCCCCTGTACGCCGCGGCGGCCCTCTCGGTGCTCGTGTACGCGCTCGCCGGTTTCTACCAGGGCCGCCAGGGCGTCCTCGTCTTCGCCCTCTTCGGCGCGGTCGTCACCGGCCTCTACCTCGGCACGGGCAGCCTGCTGCTCCCCATCGCCGTGCACACCGCCCTCGCCGTACGCGACCTGACGCTTCCCGCGCCGGACAAGCCGCGCGCCCCGGCCGCCGCGTGACCTCCGTCAGCCCCCGAAAGGCAGCCAAGTGACAGACCGCCGCGCCAGCTGGTTCAAGGGCGTACTCGACCTCCTCGTCCTCGCGAGCCTCACCGACGGCGAGAGCTACGGCTACGAGATCGCCAAGCTCCTCGGCGCCGCCGGCTTCGGCCAGATCAAGGGCGGCACGCTCTACCCCGTACTGAACCGCCTGGAGGAAGCGGGCCTGGTCGCCGCGGAGTTCCGCGCCACCGAGAAGGGGCCGGGACGGCGTTACTACCGGCTCACCGACGCCGGGCGCGAGACCCTCGGTGAGCAGGGCGGGCTGTGGCTCGCCTTCGACAAGTCCGTACGCGAAGTCCTCGCCAAGGCGGGAGTGGAGACACGATGAACGCCCCGATGGACGCGCGGTACGGGCGGGACGGGCACGACGGGTACCTCGTCGGCCTCGCCGAGCGGCTGCGGGCGCACGGGCTGCCCGCCGACCGGGTCGAGGCGACCGTCTCGGACCTGGCCGCCCACCTGGCGGAGTCCGGCGCCGAGGACGCGGAGGCCGAGTTCGGGCCCGTGGAGGAGTTCGCCCGGCAGCTGGCCCCGGAGGCGAGTGCCCCCGGGGCGAGCGCCCCCGGCGGGCCTCCGGAGGACCACGTCGAGACCTGGCGCTGGACCGCCGACACCTACGTCGACGAAGAGCTGCTGAACCGCTTCGGCGACGAGGGCTGGGAGGTGGAGCGGGTCGATGCGCTCGGCCGCTTCGTCAGCCACCGTGACGCGGCGCGGCCCCAGCGGTGGGAGTACCGCAGGGAGTTGGTCACGCGCGGCCGCGAAGGGCTCGACGAACGCCTCGCCCCCGACGGCTGGGAGGCCTGCGGGACCTGGATCGTCTACGCCTGGTTCAAGCGGCCCAAGGCGGCGAGCCTCGGCCCGGCGGCGGAGATCGCCTCACCGCCGCCGGTGCCGGAGCGGAAGAACTTCCTGAGCCGGAAGTTCTACGGGCTGCTCGCCCTCCTCCTGGCGGTCATGGCCGCGGCGGGCGTCGCGGCCACGCTCGAGGACGGCGAGGCGAGCACCGGGCTCGGCTTCGCCGGGGGACTGCTCGTCGGCGCGTGCGCGCCGCTCGGGCTGATCCTCGGCTTCCGGCTGTGGCGCGACCGGAACCGGGCCCGCTGAGAGCGCGGGGCGCCATCCGCTGAAAGCGCGGGGCGGCGCCCGGCGGCGGTCAGTTCTTCAGGGCCGCCGCCATCATCGCCTTCGCGATCGGCGCCGCCAGGCCGTTGCCGCTGACCTCGTCGCGGGCCGCGCTCGACGACTCGATCATCACCGCGACCGCCACCTGCTTGCCGTCCGCGCCCTTGGCGTACGACGTGAACCACGCGTACGGCGTCTTGCTGTTGTTCTCGCCGTGCTGGGCCGTGCCCGTCTTGCCGCCCACCGTCGCGCCGCTGATCCGCGCGTTCGAGCCGGTGCCCTTCTCGACGACCGTCTGCATCGCGGACTGCAAACCCTCGGCGGTGGACTCGCTCATCACGCGTTGCCTGTTCCCGTCGCCGTACTTCTCCAGGACGTTGCCGTCGGAGTCGGTGATCTGCGAGACCATGTGCGGCGCGGCCAGCTCGCCGCCGCTCGCGATCGCCGCCGACACCATCGACATCTGCAACGGCGTCGCCGTCACGTCGAACTGGCCGATGCCCGAGAGGGCCGTCTGCGCCTTGTCCATGCCGGAGGGGTACACGCTCTTGCCCGCGCGCACCGGCACATCCAGCTTGTCCGCGTTGAAGCCCAGCTTCTCCGCCATCGCCTTGACCTTGCCCTGGCCCAGGTCGACGGCCATCTTCGCGAAGACGTTGTTGCAGGAGTATTGCAGGCCGGTGCGGATCGTCGCGTTCTCGCAGGGAGCCGACTCGTTCTCGTTCTTCAGGACCGTCACCGTGCCCGGCAGCGTGTAGGGCTTCGGGCTGTCGGTCCTGACGTCCACCGAGGAGTAGAGGCCGTCCTCCAGGGCCGCCGCCGCGACGACCAGCTTGAACGTGGAACCGGGCGGCAGCGGCTGGCGCATCGCGCGGTTCACCATCGGCTTCTGCTTGTCGCTCGTCAGCGCCTGCCACGCCTCCGAGTCCGTGGAGCCGCTGATCTTCGACGGGTCGTACGACGGCGTCGAGACCATGCCGAGGATCTTGCCGGTCCTCGGGTCGACGGCGACCGCCGCGCCCTTGGTGTCACCGAGCGCCTTGTACCCGGCCTTCTGCACCGCCGGGTCGATGGTCGTCACGACGTCACCGGGGTCGGCGCGCTTGTTGGTGACCGTGTCGAGCGGGTTCTTCAGGCGGTTGTCCGTGCCGTCCAGGAGGTCCTTGTAGATGCCCTCCAGCTGGGTGGCGCCGTACACCTGCGAGCTGTAGCCCGTCACGGGTGAGTAGAGCGCGCCGTTCTTGTACGTCCGCTTGTACGCGAGGTCTCCTCCCGTCGTCCGCTCGGAGCCGGTGATGGCCTCACCGCCCACGATGATGTCGCCCAGCGGGTGTGCGTACTGCTTGATCGCGTTCCGCCGGTTCAGCTTCTCGTCCGCGAGCGCCTTCGAGTCGTGGAACTGCACCCACGTCGCCCGCACCAGGAGGGCGAGCACGAGCAGCAGTGCGAAGACCGAGGCGTGCCTGATCGTCTTGTTCATCCCACGGAAGGACGAGCCAAGGGGAGGGTTTCGTTCCCTTCTGATCCGCTTGTGACCGTTTTCTCAGAGACTCCTCATGAACGCCCAGGCCGCGTCGGGAGTCCCTGCAAGCCTGCGCGCCGGCTCAGTCCGTGTTCATGAAGCCCGCCTCGTACGCCGCGATCACCGCCTGCGTGCGGTCCCGCGCGCCCGTCTTGGCGAGCACGGCCGCCACATGCGTCTTCACCGTCGCCGCGCCCACGCCGATCCGCCCGGCGATCTCCGCGTTGGTCAGCCCCCCGGCCATCAGCCGCAGCACCTCGCTCTCCCGGGCGGTCAGCCGTGCCACCCAGGCGGGCGGCGCCGGCTTGGCGCGCCCGTGCTCGGCGGCCAGGGCGCGCACGGCGGCGGGGAAGAGCAGCGAGTCGCTGTGCGCGACGACGCGCACGGCCTGCACGAGCGCGTCCGCGTCCGCCCGCTTGAGCAGGAAACCGGCGGCGCCCGCGCGCAGCGCCTCGTACACGTACGCGTCGTTCTCGAAGGTCGTCACGACCACGATGCGCGGCGGCTCCGGCATGGTCTGGAGGATCTGCTCGGTGGCGCGGATGCCGTCGATCTCCGGCATGCGGACGTCCATCAGGACGATGTCGGGCTTCAGTTCGCGTACGACCGACACCGCCTCGGCGCCGGTCGCCGCCTCGCCGACGATCTCGATGCCCGGCTCGGCGGAGAGGATCGCGCGCAGTGCGGTACGCACCATGCGCTCGTCGTCGGCGAGGACGATCCGGATGGCCGCGCCACCGGACCCGGAGGGTGCGCCGGACCCGGTGGGGGAGGGTGTGGTCGTCATGCGTGTGCGTGTCCCTTCAGCGGAAGTCGTACGTCGAGTCGCCAGGCGCCGTCCGCCGGGCCCGCCTGCGCGGTGCCGCCGAGCAGCCGCGCCCGGTCCGCGATGCCGCGCAGGCCGTGGCCGCCGCCGGGGCGGGTGGCGGGGGAGCGCTCCGGCAGGGGGTTCTCGGCCGTGACGGCCAGGTCGGGGCCGTCCAGGGTCAGGCGCAGGGTCACGGATGTGCCGTCACCGCCGTGCCGCAGGGCGTTGCTCAGCGCCTCCTGCACGATGCGGTACGCCTCGCGGGAGACCAGCGGGGGCAGCGCCTCGGGCTCCATGTCGATGGCGGCGCTCACCCGCAGGCCGCCCGCCCTGGTGCGGCGCAGCAGACCGTCCAGGTCGGCGGCGAGCGTGGGCGCGGGGGCGGTGGAGCGGGCGTCGTCGGCCTCCCGCAACACGCCGAGCACGGCGTCGAGTTCGCCGACCGTGCGGCGCGTGGTGTCCTCGATGGCGGCCAGCGCCTCGCGGACGAACTCCGGGTCGTGGTCGAGGACGCGACGGGCCGCGCTCGCCTGGAGCGTGACCGCGCTCAGCGCGTGCCCCACGGAGTCGTGCAGCTCGCGCGCCAGGCGGTTGCGCACGGCGAGGTCGGCGGCGCGCTGCTCGGCGGCCGCGAGCCGGTCGGCGGGGGTCGGCCCGAGCAGGTCGGGCGCCCAGCGCGCGAGGAGCCCGCCGGCCAGGGCCGCGCACGCCGCGAGCGCGACCAGGCAGACGCAGCCGATGGCCGGGGAGAGGGCCACCATCCAGGGTTCGCCGAAGACCTCGGGCAGCCCGATGCGGCTGTCCCGGAAGACGACGAAGAACGGCAGCGTGATCAGCACGCCCGCGAACGGCGGCAGCGCGAGCGACATGCCGCTGATGATCCCGCCGAGACCGAGGTGCAGCGTGAACCACGCGGAGGCCCGCCCGCGTGCCACCCGCCCGCGCGCGGGGCCCTCGGCGAGGGAGCCGTCAGGCACCTCGCACAGGGTGCGCACGGCGGCCACCGAGATGGGCCGGGTCAGCGGGAACAGCGCGCTGATCGCGGCCAGCGGCAACCCGGCCGCGAAGGCGGCGAGTTGGGCGGGGAGCGTCCCGAGGATCTGGTCGTCGCCGAAGAGCGGCCCCATGATCACGGAACCGACGAAGACGTACGGCATGGAGAGCGCGCCGCCGAGGATCAGATGGATCCACCGGCGGCGCGCCGTGCGCCCGAACAGGGCGGTGCCGAAGGCCTTCACGCCGCGAACCCCGCCCGCTCCTGGAGGAAGCGGGCACCGAGGGCCGCCACGGGTATTCCGGTGATCATCTGCACAGAGTAGGTCAGGAGCACCGGAAGCCTTCGGGGTACTGGGGCCGGGTCATGCGGGGGCACGCGGGTCATGCCTCAACGCTCCCGTCGGCGGCGCCCCCGCGCCTCCTGCGCGGCGATGAACCGTCCTCCTCCTCGCGGGGGAGCCTCAGCCGCCGTGCAGGACGAGGACCACCTCGTCGATCTCCGCCGCCCGCGCCGCCGCGTACCCCCGCTCCCGCGCCGACTCGCGGAACCCGCACTTCTCCAGGACCCGCAGCGAACCCGCGTTGTCCGCCGCAGCCCGGGCGTACAGCGGGCGCTCCGGGATCAGCGCCAGCAGCTCGCGCAGGGCGGCGGTGGCCAGGCCGCGGCCCCAGTACGCGCGGTCGATCCAGTACGTGACCTCCCGCTCGCCCGGCTCGCCGTACACCGCGGCGTTGCCCACCACGTCACCGTCGGCGAGGACCGTGCGCACGTCGACGCCGGGCGAGACACGCAGCTTCGTCCAGTGCGCGTCGAAGCGGTCGCGGTCGGCCGGGTCCTCGGGGATGAAGGCGGCCATGTGACAGGACTCGGGATCGTTCAACTGCCGGAAGAAGACGGGCAGATCACTGTCGTGCACTTCGCGCAGGCTGACATTCATGCGCAGAGCCTACGAGGCGTGGGAGCTTGAGAGGCGTGGGAGCCGGAGAGGCGTCGGGGTCGGAGAGGTGTCGGGGCCGGAAAGCGTCAGAGTCTGCGCGTCGCCAAGGTAAGCCGGTCGCGCGCGTCGAACAGGGCGTCCTTGACCATCTGTTCGTGCGCGGGCGTGAGCCGCGCCACCGGCACCGAGCAGCTGATCGCGTCCCGTGCCGGAGTGCGGTAGGGGATGGCGACACCGAAGCAGCGCAGGCCGAGCGTGTTCTCCTCGCGGTCCACCGCGAAGCCCTGCTCGCGCACCGCGTGCAGCTCCTCGATGAGCTTCTCGCGGTCGGTGATGGTGTGCTCGGTCAGCGCGGGCAGCGCCTCCGGGAGCATCTTGCGGACCTGCTCGTCGGTGAAGGTGGCGAGCAGCGCCTTGCCGAGCGAGGTGGAGTGCGCGGGCAGCCTGCGGCCGACCCGCGTGAACGGCCGCAGATAGTGCTGGGACTGGCGGGTGGCGAGGTAGACGACGTTCGTGCCGTCGAGCCGCGCGAGATGGATGGTCTCCGTGGTGTCGTCGGAGAGCCGGTCGAGGGTCGGCCGGGCGGCGGCCACGACCTCGTCGCCGTCGATGTACGAGGTGCCGACGAGCAGGGCGCGTACGCCGATGCCGTACCGCGTGCCGGTCGCGTCCGTCTCGACCCAGCCCAGCTCGACCAGGGTGCGAAGCAGCATGTAGAGGCTCGACTTGGGGTAGCCGACCGCTTCCTGGACCGCGGCGAGGGAGTGCATGCCGGGACGGCCGGCGAAGTACTCGAGCAGCTCCACTGTCCGCACCGCGGACTTGACCTGCGCACCGCCTCCGGTCTCGCCACCCGACATCGCCCTTGACCCCTTAGATCGCCGAGAAATACGCTCCGAGTCCCCGCTCATTCATCAACAGAGACGGCGTTCAGCATATCGAACAGCCCTGATGAGTGGCATACCTCTGGAAAGGGAATCCGCGGTGGCAGCAGCACCAGTCTGGAGTGTCGACCCCCGAACCGGGAAGCAGCGCGAGCAGGTTGCGGTGGAGGCCACGGCCGAGGAGGTGGACCAGGCGGTCCGCGCCGCCCGTGCCGCGGCGCCCGCCCTCGCCGACCGCACGGTCCGCGCCGCCTTCCTGCGCACCGCCGCCGGACTGCTCGAGGAGGCCAAGGACCACCTCGTGGAGGCCGCGGACGCGGAGACCGCCCTCGGCCCGGTCCGGCTCACCGGCGAACTCGCCCGCACCTGCTACCAACTGCGGGCCTTCGCGGACCTGGTCGACGAAGGCGCCTTCCTCGACATCGTCATCGACCACCCCGACGCCTCGGCGACCCCGCCCATCCCCGACCTGCGCCGCTACAAGATCCCGCTCGGCGTCGTCGCCGTCTACTCCGCGTCCAACTTCCCCTTCGCCTTCTCCGTGCCCGGCGGCGACACCGCGAGCGCCCTCGCCGCGGGCTGCCCCGTCGTCGTCAAGGCCCACCCCGACCACCCGGGCACCTCCGAGCTGGTCGCCTCCGTGCTGCGCAGGGCGGCGGCCCGCCACGACATCCCCGAGGGCGCCATCGGCCTGGTGCACGGCTTCGACGCGGGCGTCGCACTGGTCGAGCACCCGCTGGTGTCCGGCGCCGGGTTCACCGGCTCCATCCGCGGCGGACGCGCCCTCTTCGACGCGGCCGCCGCACGGCCCGTGCCGATCCCCTTCCACGGCGAACTCGGCTCCCTCAACCCCGTCGTGGTCACCGAGGCCGCCGCCGCCGAGCGCGGCGAGCAGATCGGCACCGGCCTCGCGGGCTCGATGACGCTCGGCGTCGGCCAGTTCTGCGTCAAGCCCGGCCTTGTCCTCGCCCCCGAGGGCGCGGGCGGCGACCGGCTCGTGAAGTCCCTGACCGAGGCCGTCAGCGACACCGAGGCCGGGGTGCTCCTCGACCACCGGATGCGGGACAACTTCGTCGCCGGGGTGCGCGAGCGCGCCCAACTCCCGGACGTGGCGGCCCCGGTGACCCCCGGCGCGGGCGGCGAGCACACCGTCAGCGCGGGCTTCCTCACCGTCCCGGCGGCGCGCCTGGCGAGCGAAGGGGAGCACGACCTGCTCCTCGAGGAGTGCTTCGGCCCGGTCACCGTCGTCGCCCGCTACGCCGACGACGCGGAGATCACCGCCGTCCTCTCCCGCCTGCCCGGCAACCTCACCGCGACCGTGCAGCTCTCCGCCGACGAGGCGGCTGGCGCGAACCCCCGGGGCGCCGAGCTGATCGCCGAGGTCACCCCGCTCGCCGGGCGCGTGCTCGTCGACGGCTGGCCCACCGGCGTCGCCGTCGCACCCGCCCAGCACCACGGCGGCCCCTACCCCGCCACCACCTCCACGTCGACGTCCGTGGGCGGCACGGCCATCGAACGCTGGCTGCGCCCGGTCGCGTACCAGAACACCCCCGAGGCGCTGCTCCCGCCCGAGCTGCGCGACGCCAACCCGCTGGGCCTGCCGCGGCGGATCGACGGCCGGTACGAGCACTGACCCGCCGCGGGCGCGGGCGTTCGCTCACACCTCCACGCGCCGCCCCGTGGCCGCCGACCGCCCGATCGCGTCCAGCAGCCGCTGGCGCCGGACCGCGTGCGCGAAGTCCGGGGCGTGGGCGGTGCCCTCGGTGAGGTCGGCGAGGATCCGCGCGTACTGCGCTCCCACGTTGTACGCCACTTCGTACGACGGGTGCCCCCGCAGCTCCTCCAGCGCGGGCACGTCGAAGTGGCGTACGGGCACCGGGAGTTCGGTGAGCGCCTTCTCCGCGCCGCGTCCGCCGCGCACGGTCACCGCGGCCTGCTGGAGGTGCCCGGAGTCGCCGGTGACGACGAGGTCCCCCTCCGTGCCGTTGATCTCCCAGTGGAAGTCCGTGCCCCGGGAGAGACCCGAACGGAAGTGCGCCGAGACGACGGCCCCCGACGCCAGGCGCCCCGACACGGCGATCTGGTCGGCGGCCGTCATCGGCGCGGTGCGCCCCGTGCCCGCCTCGCGCACGACAGGGCGCCGCGTCGCCAGGGTCGCGGAGACCTCGGTGAACTCGCCGAGCACCATCGTGAGCGCGTCGACGGTGTGCCCGAAGGGGATCGTCAGCATCGTGGCGCCGTTCCGCTCGTCCAGGAGATAGGCGCCGCTCGGCTCGGACACCGGGCCCCACCCGCGCCCCGACGCGACCAGACTCGTCGAAAGGACCTCGCCCACATAGCCGTCGGCGACCAGCCCCCGGACGTGCCGGACCGCGGGCGCCGACCGGGCCTGGAGGCCCACGAACGTCCGGACCCCCGCCCGGTCGGCGGCCGCCGCCAGCTCCTCGGCCTCGGCGAGACCGTTGCCGAGCGGCCACTCGCTGAGCACCGCCTTGCCCGCGCCGAGCGCGGCCAGGACCGCCTGGCGGTGCAGCGGCACGCGCACGCTCACCACGACGAGGTCGACCTGGTCGCTGCGGACCAGCTCCTCGGTCGAGCCGAAGGCCAGCGGCACCCCGTACTTCTCGCCCGCCGCCCGCGCCGACTCCTCGCTCGACGCGGAGAGGGCGCGCAGCTCGTACCCCTCGAGACGGGCGAGCGCGGGCAGGTGGGAGCGGGGCGCCCAGCCGCCGCGCGCGGACAGGCCGACGATGCCGACACGGACGGGGGAGACAGGGGAAGCGGGGGAGGAGAGGGGGAAGAGGCGCGAAGTCATGATCGGGACCGTAGGACGGACGGCCTGGTCACCCGCAAGGAGCCCAACTATATTTTGGGAACCATGACTGGTCAGCCCCGCAATGAGCGCCCCGGCACCGCCGCTCGGCCGCACGACATCTACGGCCTGCTCTGCCCCGGCCGCGCGGTCTACGAACTCCTCGTCCACAAATGGACGGGCCTCGCCATCACCGCCCTGGAGGACGGCCCGCGCCGCTTCGGCGAGCTGCGCCGCAAGCTGGAGGGCGTCAGCCCCAAGGCCCTCACCCAGACCCTGCGCCGCCTGGAGGAGAACGGCCTGGTGCAGCGCACGGTCTACGCGGAGGTCCCGCCCCGCGTCGAGTACGAACTGACCGGCCTCGGCCGGGGCGCCCTGGAGCCACTGGCGCACCTGCGCACCTGGGTGAGGGCCAACACGGGCAAGTTCGCGGCGGGGGAATGAGCCGCTTTGCCCATGCGTTGACGCTCTGAGCGGAGGCTCCCTCCGCACCGACCTGACGTACGACCTGAAGAGAGCCACACACATGCGCGTCGAGATCTGGAGCGACATCGCCTGCCCCTGGTGCTACGTGGGCAAGGCCCGCTTCGAGAAGGCCCTCGCCGCCTTCCCGCACCGCGACGCCGTCGAGGTCGTGCACCGCTCCTTCGAGCTGGACCCCGGGCGCGCCAAGGGCGACAGCGGCCCGGTCATCCCGATGCTCATGCGCAAGTACGGCATGACCGAGGAGCAGGCCCGCGAGGGCGAGCGGCGGCTCGGGGAGAACGCCGCCGCCGAAGGCCTCGCCTACCTCACCGAGGGCCGCGACCACGGCAACACCTTCGACATGCACCGCCTCCTGCACCTCGCCAAGGAGCGCGGCAGGCAGGACGAGCTGATCGGCCTGCTCTACCGCGCGAACTTCGCCGAGGAGCGGTCCGTCTTCGCCGACGACGAGCGCGTCGTGGAGCTGGCCGTCGAGGCGGGCCTGGACGGCGACGAGGTGCGTGCCGTACTCGCCGACGCCGAGAAGTACGCCGACGACGTCCGCGCCGACGAGCGCGAGGCCGCCGAACTGGGCGCGAACGGCGTGCCGTTCTTCGTCCTCGACCGCAAGTACGGCATCTCCGGCGCCCAGCCCGCCGAGGTCTTCACGCAAGCCCTTGAGCAGGCGTGGGGCAGCCGCTCGCCGCTGACCGCGCTCGCGGACGCCGACGGGGGCGAGGCGTGCGGGCCCGACGGGTGCGCGGTTCCGCAGGGCTGAGCGGCCGCATAGGTTGATCTCCATGACGCTCATGGGGACCGGCGACAGCACTGACCACGCGGGCGAGTTCGCCCCGACGACGACCTACCTCAACACGGCGAGCTGCGGTCTGCTGCCGCGCAGGGCCGTCGCGGCCGTCCAGGCCCTGGCGGCCGAGATCGGCGCGGGCGGGCGCGGCGGCTCGGGCGACTTCGGGAAGGTCGAAGCGGCCCGCGAGTCCTTCGCGCGGCTGGCGGGCGTGGACCCCTCGCGGGTGGCGACCGGCGGCTCGGTCGCCGTCCACGTCGGCCTGATCGCCGCGTCCCTGCCGGCGGGCGCCGAAGTGCTCTTCCCCGAAGGGGACTTCTCGTCCCTGATCAACCCGTTCGTGCTGCGCGGCGACCTCGTGCCGAGGTACGCGCCGCTGGAAGGGCTCGCGGAGGCCGTCCGCCCCGAGACCGCGCTGGTCGCGTTCTCCACCGTCCAATCGGCCGACGGCCGCGAGGCGGACTGCGCCGCGATCCGCGAGGCGGCGGCCGCGCACGGGGCGCGCACCCTCGCCGACGCCACACAGTCGGCGGGCTGGCTGCCGTTCGACGCGGGGGCGTACGACTACTCCGTGACCGGCGCCTTCAAGTGGCTGCTCTGCCCGCGCGGCACGTCCTTCCTCACGGTGAGCGAGGCGGCGCAGGACTCCCTTGTGCCGCTGCACGGCGGCTGGCTCGCGGCGGCCGACTCCTGGCATTCGACGTATGGCCCGATCGGTGAACTCGCCCCGGGCGCGCGGAGGTTCGACGAGCCGCCCGCCTTCCTCGCCTACCACGGGGCGGCCGCCGCGCTCTCCCTGATCGAGGAGGTGGGCGTCGACGCGATCCACGCCCACGACGTGGCGCTCGCCGAGCGCTACCGCGCGGGGCTCGCCGCGCTCGGCCACTCCCCGGTGCCGGGAACCTCACCCATCGTCTCTGTCCCCGGGCTCGCCGACCGCGAGCCGGAACTGGCCCGCGCGGGCATCCTCGCGGCGGCGCGGGCGGGCCATCTGCGCGCCACCTTCCACCTGTACAACACCGAGGCCGACGTGGACCGCCTCCTCGACGTACTGGCCGGCTGAGCGGGCACGCCTACCCTTGCGGGGCCCGCCGCTCCGGGCAGTCCGCCGTCTCCGTGCATAGGTTGTCCTCCACCTTGGCGAGCAGCCGCAGCAGTTCCGTACGCTCGTCCTCGTCGAGCCCGGCGAGCGTATGCCGCTCCAACTCGCCCCACGCGCGCTCCACCTGGGCGAGCAGCCCGCAGCTCGCCTCGCTGGCCTCGACGAGCACCGCCCGGCGGTCGGCCGGGTCGGGGCGGCGGCGCACATGGCCCGCCTGCTCCAGCCGCTGGAGCATCTTCGTGACCGTCGAGGGGTCCAGCTCCACCGCCTTGATCAGCTCGGACTGCCGCACCGGGCCCGCCTCCCACAGGTGCATCATCACGAACTCCTGGCCGGGGTAGAGGCCGACCCCCTTCAGGACCTTGCCCGCGGCGATGCGGTGCAGCCGCGCCACCCGGCTGACCGCGTGGCTGGCGGGGCCCGCCATGGCCACCGCGGGCAGCCGGGGGGGACAGGCGGGGCCGGCCGGGTCGGTCGGTGCGGGGTCGGCCTTCATCACGTGCTCCTGCTGGTCACTGGACCTGGTCACTGAACGTCTTCCAAAATATTACCTTGGTCGGCCAAGGAATGGGTTACAGTGAGACCCGGCGCGTTACTTGGCCGACCACATAAACCTTGCCCGGGAGTTCTGATGACCACCGCGTTCGATCCGATCGACCTGTCCGGCACCACGCTCGCCAACCGCATCGCCATGGCCCCCATGACCCGAAGCCGCGCAGGTCAGGACGGTGTGGCCACCGACCTGACCGTTGCGTACTACGCCCAGCGCGCCTCCGCGGGCCTGATCATCACCGAGGGCATCCAGCCTTCTGTGGTCGGCCAGGGATATCCGGACACGCCGGGCCTGCACAGCGCCGAGCAGGTCGCCTCCTGGCGCAAGGTCACCGACGCCGTGCACGCGGCGGGCGGCAAGATCTTCGCCCAGATCATGCACGCGGGCCGCATCGGCCACCCCGTCCTGCTCCCCGACGGCCTGGTCAACGTCGCCCCCTCGGCGGTCACCGCCAAGGGGCAGGTCTACACGGCCGAGGGTCCCAAGGACTTCGTCACCCCGCATGAGCTGACCGATGCCGAGATCCGCGCCACCATCGCCGACTTCGCCACCGCCGCACGGCACGCGATCGACGCGGGCTTCGACGGCGTCGAGCTGCACGGCGCCAACGGCTATCTGATCCACCAGTTCCTCGCGCCCGGCACCAACCGGCGCACCGACGAGTGGGGCGGCTCCGTGGAGAACCGCCTCCGCTTCGCCGTCGAGGTGGCCAAGGCCGTCACCGCCGAGATCGGCGCCGCCCGCACCGGCTTCCGCGTCTCGCCCGCCAACCCCTTCAACGACATCGCCGAGCCCGACCCGGAGCCCACCTACACCGCCCTGGTGAAGGAGCTGGCCGCGCTGGACCTCGCGTATCTGCACGTCCTCGAAGTGGGCGAGATCCGCGAGCTCGTCACCCGGCTGCGCCAGGACTTCGGCGGGACCTTCATCCTGAACCCGCAGACCGAGGGCCCCACCGGCCAGGACGCGCTCGCCCTGATCGAGGACGGCACCGCCGACCTCATCGCGTTCGGCGCGCTCTTCCTCGCCAACCCCGACCTGCCGGCCCGCCTGAAGGCCGGGGGCCCGTACAACACGCCCGACCCGACGACCTTCTACGGCGGCACCGAGAAGGGCTACACGGACTACCCCGCGCTGTAACACCGGCAGAAAACGCCGGTCGGCCCGGCACCCACGGGGGGTGCCGGGCGACCGGCGCGTACGTCAGCTCACCCCACCGGGGTGAAGTCGCGCGCCCCGATGAACTCGGGCCTGCGCACCGGCGCCGCGAACGGCTCGACCGCCTTGTTCTCCACGCTGTTGAAGACGATGAAGACGTTCGAGCGCGGATACGGGGTGATGTTGTCCCCGGAACCGTGCATGGCGTTGCAGTCGAACCAGGTGGCCGAGCCCGCCTCGCCGGTGAAGAGGCGGATCCCGTGGTCGGCCGCGAGATGGGTCAGCGTCTCGTTCGACGGGATGCCCGCGTCCTGCATCTGCAGCGACCGCTTGTAGTTGTCCTTCGGCGTGGCGCCCGCACACCCGAGGAACGTCTTGTGCGACCCCGGCATGATCATGAGGCCGCCGTTGGTGTCGTGGTTCTTCGTCAGCGCGATCGACACCGAGACGGTGCGCATGTTCGGCAGGCCGTCCTCCGCGTGCCAGGTCTCGAAGTCCGAGTGCCAGTAGAACCCCGAGGCCCCGAAGCCCGGCTTCACGTTGATCCGGGACTGGTGGACGTAGACGTCGGATCCCAGGATCTGGCGGGCGCGGCCCACCACGCGCGGATCGGCGGCGAGCCTGCCGAACAGCTCACTGATCTTGTGCACCTCGAAGAGGGAGCGGATCTCCTGCGAGCGAGGCTCGACGATGGAACGCTCGTCCGCCCGCATCACCGGGTCGTTCATGAGCCGTTCCAACTCGGCGTGGTACACGCTGACTTCGTCCGGGGTGATCAACTGGTCGATGGCCAGGAAACCGTCCCGCTCGAACCCCGCCAGATCCCCGGCCGCGATGGGCCCCTCGGTACCCGGCTCGGACCACACCACCGGGTCCTTGCGTTCGATGAGCACCTCCTCGGCGCCTCGGGTCGGGTACAGGTCAGTGGTGCGTTCGGGTGCGGTGGTCATGGTGTTGCCTGCCTCTCCTCTCGTACGGCCCTGTGCGGGATGTCAGCCGTTCAGACCGGGTCCGGCTCCGTGAGCAGCGGGTACACGCCGTTCTCGTCGTGGTCCTCACGACCGGTGACGGGCGGGTTGAAGACACACAGGCAGTGGAAGTCCTCCTTGATCCGCATGGTGTGCTTCTCGTGCCCGTCGAGCAGGTACATGGTGCCCGGGGTGATCGTGTACTTCTCGCCGGTCGTGTCGTCGGTCAGCTCGGCCTCGCCCTTGGTGCAGACGACGGCCTCGATGTGGTTCGCGTACCACATCGACGTCTCCGTCCCCGCGTACAGGATGGTCTCGTGCAGGGAGAACCCCACGCGCTCCTTGGCGAGGACGATGCGCTTGCTCTCCCAGGTACCCGACTTGGCCTTCACATGGCGGTCGGTGCCTTCAATGTCCTTGAACGAACGGACGATCACGGTGAGTTGGTTCCTTTTCTCTTACGTTGCCGGGGGCTCGGACAGTCGCTCGCTCAGGCGGTCTCGCGTACCGCGCGGGCGAGCGTGCGCAGCCCCTCGTCCAGCTCGTCGGGGGTGATCGTCAGCGCCGGGAGGAGCTTGACGACCTCTCCCTCGGGGCCGGAGGTCTCGATCAGCAGGCCCAGTTCGAAGGCCCGCTTCGCCACCGCGCTCGCGCGGTCCTTGTCCAGGAACTCGATGCCCCAGACCAGGCCGCGGCCGCGGAACTCCTTGATCTCGGCGCGGTTCTCGTCGACGATCGCGCTCAGCGCCTGCTCGACCTGCTCGCCGCGGGCGCGGGTCTGCTTCTCCATCGCCGAACCGTCGGTCCAGTACGTCTCGAGGGCGGCGGCGGCCGTGACGAACGCCGGGTTGTTGCCCCGGAACGTGCCGTTGTGCTCGCCCGGCTCCCAGACGTCGAGCTCCGGCTTGAAGAGGCAGAGCGACATGGGCATGCCGTAGCCGCTGATGGACTTCGACACCGTCACGATGTCCGGCGTGATGCCCGCCTCCTCGAAGGAGAAGAAGGCACCGGTGCGGCCGCAGCCCATCTGGATGTCGTCGACGATCAGGAGCATGTCCCAGCGCTCGCACACATCGGCGAGCTTGCGCAGCCACTCGGTGCGGGCGACGTTGATGCCGCCCTCGCCCTGCACCGTCTCGACGATCACGGCGGCGGGCTGGTTGAGGCCGGAGCCCTGGTCCTCCAGAAGCCGCTCGAACCAGATGAAGTCGGGGGTCTGGCCGTCGAGGTAGTTGTCGAACGGCATCGGCGTGCCGTGCACCAGCGGTATACCGGCGCCCGCCCGCTTGAAGGCGTTGCCGGTCACCGCGAGCGAGCCGAGCGACATGCCGTGGAAGGCGTTCGTGAACGACACGATCGACTCGCGGCCCTTGACCTTGCGGGCCAGCTTCAGCGCCGACTCCACGGCGTTGGTGCCCGTCGGGCCCGGGAACATGACCTTGTACGGCAGGTCGCGCGGGCGCAGGATGATGTTCTGGAACGACTCCAGGAAGGCGCGCTTGGCGGTCGTCGACATGTCGAGACCGTGCACGACGCCGTCGCGCTCCAGGTAGTCGATGAGCGCGCGTTTGAGGACCGGGTTGTTGTGGCCGTAGTTGAGTGAGCCGGCCCCGGCGAAGAAGTCGAGGTACTCGTGGCCGTCCTCGTCGAACATGCGGCTGCCCTGCGCGCGGTCGAAGACCGTAGGCCAACCGCGGCAGTAGCTGCGCACCTCCGACTCCAGGGTCTCGAAGACGCTCAGGTCGGGCTGGGTGATGGTCACAGCGGATCTCCTGGGAGATGGAAAGTCGTGGGAGGTGGAGAGGAGTTACGGGTGTGGCTGGGGGAAGCGAGGGCGGCTCAGGGGCCGAGTGGACCGATGCGGTACAGCACCTCGGGCTCGTGTCCGTCGTCGGGGAAGAGCCCGGCGTCGAAGAGGGTCCTGCGCTCCACCGACGCGCCGTGTCGACGCGCGTAGGAGAGGAAGAGCCGCTCGGACGCCGTGTTCGAGGGCGCGATCGTCGTCTCGATCGTGGTCAGCCTGCGGCCCCTGGCGACCTTCGCGGTCAGCCCGTCGAGCAGGGCGCCGGCCAGACCGCGGCCGCGCTGATCGTGGTCGACGGCGACCTGCCAGACCATCAGGGTCTCGGGGCGCTCGGGCCGGATGTAGCCGGTGATGAACCCGGCCGCGTCGCCGGCGGCGTCCCGGGCCACGACGGACGTGGCCGCGAAGTCGCGGCACCACAGCAGGTAGCTGTAGGAGGAGTTGAGGTCCAGCACCTTGGAGTCGCGGGCGATCCGCCAGATGGCGGCGCCGTCGGCGACGGCGGGACTGTCGAGTCGCAGTCCCTCGGGCATTTCCAGGAATTGCGCGTGCAGGTCGGTCGGTAGATCGGCTTGTGCAGCGGTCATGCGGATTGAATTTACCGAGCAATTTCTGGAATTGCATCGAGGGAAGGGGTTCCGCAAGAGCGTTTCATGTGTTATCGCGCGTGGGTGTGCGCACGCATGAGATCCCCGAGATTTGTGGCGATTTGACCGGGTCATATGCCCGCGAAAAGGGCGCGATGTGGAGTGCGTCACACCGATGTAACCTGCATGAGACGCGTCCGAATTACGCCGATTGGCGCTGACGAAACCTTAGTGTTTAGGGCGCCGGAAAGCGGGCAGAAGAATACGGGAAGCTGTGCTGATAAAGAATTCGTGAGAATGCGCGGATGAATAGGCGGAAGGATTGGCGGACGGTGCGTGACCCGTGCCGAAAAGGCGCGCCCGATTCATGTTCCGCTCACGTTCCCGTCACGCCGTCGATGCGTTCGCGCAGGAGATCCGCATGGCCGTTGTGGCGTGCGTACTCCTCGATGAGGTGGATCAGGACCCAGCGCAGGCTGACCTCGGCCTCGCCGCCCACGACGGCCGCCTCCCCGGCCCCGAGCCGGCCCGTCTCGTCCGGCGCCCGCCCCTCGCATATCTTCCGGTTGACGGCGACCTCGCCCTCCCACACCGCGAGCACCTCGGCGAACGTCCGGTCGCGGTCCGGCGTGAACCCGCCGTCCGGCGACTTCTCGAAGATCGGGGGCACGTCCCGCTGGTCGAAGATCCGCTGGATCCAGTTCCGCTCCACCTCGGCGAGGTGCTGCACAAGCCCGAACAGGCAGAGCGAGGACGGCTCCACGGACGTGCGCAGCGCCTGCTCGTCGTCGAGCCCCGAGCACTTGATGGCGAGCGTGGCCCGGTGCATGTCCAGCCAACTGGCCAGCATGGCGGGCTCGTCGGCGGTCAGGGGCGGGATACGGCGGCCGTCGGGGAGAGTGCTCATGAAGGGCACGTTGCCATGGCGGGGCGCCTCGGCGAAAGGGTGGACTTTCGGCCCCGGGGGCTGCCCGTCGGCCCCGGGTGCTCCGGCGGGGCGCCCACGGCGGCCCCGCCCCGAGCGTCCGCTAGCTCCAGGTGGCCGTCACCGCGCGGCGGGCCGCCTCCAGGTCGACCGTCAGGCCCGACTCGGTCAGCGCGGCGCCGAGGGCCGCGAGGCAGGCGTGTACGACACCCCGGGTGGCGTCCGGGCCGTAGTGGTTGACCCGGATCATCTCCTTGGCCAGCGCCCCGCCCCCGGCGACCAGCGGAAGCACCGGGTCCGCGGCGAGCGCCCTGGCGACCAGCTCCGAGGCGTCCGCGCCCGAGGGCACGCGCAGGGTGGTGGCGACGGGGGCCGCGTCCCGGGCCTCGTACACATACGGCTCCAGGCCCCCGCCGAGCGCGAGCGCACCCGCGCGCGTGGCGGCGGCGGCCGTGGCGTGGCGCGCCATCAGGGCGTCAAGGCCCTCCGTCTCGATGCGCTCCACGCACGCTTCCAGGGCCAGCATCTCCAGCTGGGCCGGCGCGTGCAGCAGGGCCTTGCGGCCGCCGTCGATCCAGCGCTCCTTCCAGTCGAGGAGGGAGAGGTAGGAGCGGCGGGGCGCCTGCGGGTTGGCGGCGATCCGCTGCCAGGCCCGCTCGCTCACCGACACCGCGGAGACGCCCGCCGGACCGCCCATCGCCTTCTGCGCGCCGATCACGCACAGGTCCACGCCCCACGCGTCGGGCAGCAGCGGCTCGGCGCCCACCGAGGCGACCGCGTCCAGCATGAACAGGGCGCCGTGCTCCCGCACGACCTCACCGATCTCCGCGACCGGATTGGTGTTGCCGGTGGCGGCCTCGGCGTGCACCAGCGAGACGAAGTCGATCTCCGGGTGCTCGGCGAAGGCCTGGCGTACCTGGTCGGCGGTGACGGCCGTGTGGAAGGGCACGGCGAGGTCGACGACGTCGGCGCCGCAGTCCCGCAGCCAGTTGCCGAAGGTCTGTCCGTACGGCCCGGTGATCACGTTCAGGGCGGTCGTACCGGGCCGCGCGGCGCCCCGGATGCACCCCTCCAGGGGCAGCAGGGCCTCACCCTGCATGATCACGACGTCCTGCTCCGTGTCGAGCAGCCGGGCCACCCGCGCCTCGATGGCGGCGAAGTGCTGGGCGCTCAGCGGCGCCAGGTCCAGAAAGGGGTGCGTCACAGTACTGCTCACATCACTGCTCACTTCGCTCACGAGTTCGTCCGGGCTGCGGTACGAGCGTACCGAGCACCCGGCGACGGGAGTGCCCAGCGCCCTCCCGGGGCGTTCCCGGCGCCCCGTACCGCCCGCCCGGAGCGCCTCCTAAGCTGCTGCCATGAGCGATCACGCGGTGCTGCACGTGAAGGGGCGGGTGCTCGTCGGGCCCGATGACGTACGGGACGAACTGTGGGTCGTCGGGGGGAGGGTGACGTACGACCGCCCGGTGACGCCCGCGACGGAGAGCGTCGCCGTCGAGGGCTGGGCCCTGCCCGGCCTGGTCGACGCGCACTGTCACGTCGGCCTCGACGCCCACGGGCCCGTGGACGCCGACACGGCGGAGAAGCAGGCCCTGACCGACCGCGAGATCGGCGCCCTCCTCATCCGTGACGCGGGCTCGCCGTCCGACACCCGCTGGATCGACGACCGCGAGGACCTGCCGAAGATCATCCGGGCGGGCCGCCACATCGCGCGCACACGCCGCTACATCCGCAACTACGCCCATGAGATCGAGCCCGACGACCTCGTCGCGTACGTGGCACAGGAGGCCCGGCGCGGCGACGGCTGGGTCAAGCTCGTCGGCGACTGGATCGACCGCGAGGCCGGTGACCTGACCGCCTGCTGGCCCCGGGACGCGGTCGAGGCGGCGATCGCCGAGGCGCACCGCCTGGGCGCCCGCGTCACCGCCCACTGCTTCGCCGAGGACTCCCTGCGGGACCTGGTCGAGGCGGGGATCGACTGCATCGAACACGCCACGGGCCTCACCGAGGACACCATCCCGCTCTTCGCCGAGCGGGGCGTCGCCATCGTCCCGACGCTGGTCAACATCGCCACGTTCCCCGACCTCGCGGCGGGCGGCGAGAAGAAGTTCCCCCGCTGGTCGGCCCATATGCGCAGGCTCTACGACCGCCGCTACGACACGGTACGGGCCGCCTACGACGCGGGCGTCCCGGTCTTCGCGGGCACCGACGCGGGCGGCTCCCTGCCGCACGGCCTGGTCGCCGCCGAGGTCGCCGAGCTGACCCG
Organism: Streptomyces anatolicus; assembly: GCF_019400875.1. Lineage (NCBI taxonomy): Bacteria > Bacillati > Actinomycetota > Actinomycetes > Kitasatosporales > Streptomycetaceae > Streptomyces > Streptomyces anatolicus. Next base: position 26,543 of record NZ_WMBF01000022.1, read on the forward strand.
CGCGGGCATCCCGCCGGTGGCCGCGCTCTCCGCGACGACCTGGGGGGCGCGCGACTGGCTCGGCCGCCCCGGCCTGACGGAGGGCGCCCCGGCGGACCTCGTGGTGTACGAGGCGGATCCCCGCCAGGACGTACGGGTGCTTGCCGCGCCGCGGCGGGTGGTGCTGCGAGGGAGGGTGGTGGGGTAGCGCTTCGCGTCAAACACCGTGCCGGAAACGGCAGTTGTCCGGGTGAAGTGGGGGAACGTGCGTGCCGGGAGATTCGAAAGCAAGGTCGAAATTCTCCCTTTGGAGTGAACTCACGTCTCGTTGCTGACTGTTCACTCTAAGTGCGTAAAGATTCCCGCGTCGTCCTCCGTCGATGAAGGGCGACGCCCTCGGTGCGTACGCGATGTCCCCATGTGGCGTGCGCCTGCCGACGGCCCGTTTCTCCTGTGGGGGTTCCACCACCTTGAACAGCAACACCTTCGGCATGCCCGCTTGCCGCCGCCGTCTCGCCGTCGTGGCCACCGCCACCGCCCTCGCCGCCGGTCCCGCGGCGCTCGCCGGTGCGGGACCCGCGCAGGCCACGGGCGGCGACCAGGACCGCGGTGGCCGCGCCGACGCCGTCGTCCTGCGGACCGGGCTCGACGTCTCCCTGCTCAACAAGACCGTGAACGTCCCGCTCAAGGTCTCCCTCAACGAAGTCCAGGCGCCCGCGAGCGCCGAGAAGACCGCGCTGACCGCCCGCCTTGACGGGGTCGACGGCGGCCGGCCGTTCAGCGTCCTGCGCGCGGACGTGGCGACGGCCAGGGCGACGGTGAAGGGCGGCAGGGCGGAGGGGTACAGCAACGTGGCGCGGGCCAGGATGCACGTCCCCGGGCTGGCGTCGCTCTCCCTGATCGAGGTCGAGAAGGTCACCTCGAAGGCCGTCTGCGAGGCGGGGAAGCGGCCTGTCGCCGAGGCGAACGTGCTGGGCGCGGTGACCGTGCTCGGCAAGAAGGTGACGCTGACGGCCGGAGGGACGTCCGAGGTGAAGGTGGCGGGGGTCGGGGAGGTGCGGCTCGACCTGTCGAAGAGGCGTACGACATCGCGTACGGCCGCGGCGACGGCGCTGGAGCTGAAGGTCTCGGTGAACCCCTTGAAGCTGAACGTCGCCGAGGTGGAGGGGACGGTGACGCTGGCGGGGGCCGGCTGCGAGACGCCGAGGGCGGAACGCGAGCGCGAGCGGGAGCGTGAGGGCGGCGGCACGAAGCCCCAGGGGAAGCCGGCGAAGCCGGTCGGCTCGAAGGCCACGGAGGCGAACCTCGCGGAGACCGGGGGCAGTTCGATGACGCCGTATGTCGCGGGCGGGGCGGTGGTGCTGCTGATCGCGGGCGGCGGCGCGGTGGCGATGGCCCGCCGAAGCCGAGGCTGACCGCCTTCAGGGGGACGACCGGCCCCGCCTGCATCCAGTGGGCGGGGCCGGTCACCCTCCCGGGATCCCTCTCCCCGACACCTGTTCAAGCGAGCGTGGTGGATACCTGTTCAAGCGAGCGTGCTGAAGGAGATCCAGGCGTCCGGCGGCAGATCCGGCCGCTGCGGCACCGGCCTGTGCTCCTCGGTCCACTCCCCGCACGCGACCTTCGCGGCGACGCGGCGCCAGAAGCGGACCGCGGCCGAGTTGGCGTCCTGGAACGCGATCTCCCACTGCCCCGGGTGCTTGGCCACGACCTCCTGGGCCGCCTGTAGCCCGATGCCTCTCCCGCGCGCCCCGCGGACAACGAAGAAGCTGTTCAGGACGCGCGTCGGACCGCTCACACCGCGGACCAGCGCGAGCCCCGCGGGGCGGTCGCCGCTCACCAGCAGGTACGGTGCCCAGTCGGCGTCGACCAGGGCCGCCCGAAGCCATTCGTCGCGAAAGCCCCCATCCGGGTTGGGCAGCCTGCCGTCGACCTCGGACATGTCATGACGGAACATCAGCCACAGCCGCTCCAGTATGAGATGGTCGGCGGCGCTCGCGAGGCGCACGACGTCGGACATGGGACTCCTTCACAGAGACTGGTCGAAGCGGGGCGCGCCCGGATGACCGCCCGGGGCACCTGGAAGTCATCTCATTCGGCCGGCCCGCTCGTCCAGTCCCTGCCGATCACGACCACCTCGTCCTTGGCCGCCCAGCGGCGCCGTTCGGCCTTGGGCGGATTGATCCGCACGCCGTAGCCGGGGCTCGTCGACGTGGCGTCGTAGATCCGGTAACCGATGGCGCATTCGTGGCGCCGGCGTGCCGCGGCCACGACCGTGGCGAAGGGCGTCTCGCTCCCGGGCAGCACATAGTCCGTGGCCGGTCGCAGGCGGACCCCGGTGCCGTCGGCGGAGAACAGCTCCTCGAACACCGCCGCCAGGTGCCGGTTCTGAGAGATCTGCGCCATGAGCAGGCCGATGAACTTGCCGCTGATGATCACGTCGGCCCCGGGGCCGATGGGGGCCAGCGCCCGGTTGCGGTCGTCGATCAGCTCGGTGACGACCGGAAGTTCGCGCCCGGTCGTCTCCTCAAGGCGCCGCAGCAGCAGGAGGGTGACGAGCGTGCGGTTGTCGGGGTCGTCCGGCGACTGTCCGGGCACGGGGACGGGAACGGGGTCGCGGCCGAGCACGATCACGCTGTCGTAGGAGTGGACGTCCAGACGGCGCAGGGTCTCCGGGCGGGTCACGTCCCCGTGGTGCAGGGTCAGGCTCAGCTCGGCACCGCCGTCCGCCTCGGCCTCGGCCACCTCCCGGACCGTCGCCTCCCCGTGGTCCGTCACCACGTCGACGGCGGACCCCGGCCGGGAACGGCGGCGCAACTGGTCGACCATGAGCGGCGCCCGGCGGTTCCAGCCAAGCAGAAGCACCCGCTCCGCCCGCGCGGGAGTCGGAGGACCGGACGCCATCGCCGCCTCCTCGGCCAGCTCCGCACAGTCGTCCAGCCAGACCGTGTCGTCGTCACGGGAGACGACGATGAGCAGGTCGTCCGGAGCGATGACCGTCTCCGGCGCCGGGTTGAGCAGCGGGGTGTCGCCTCGCATCAACCCGACGGCGCTCGACGTGGCGTAGGACAGCAGCGCGTCACCGAACGGGCGGCCGACCAGGGCCGGTTCGGTGACCAGGTAGAACTCGTCGCCCGCGAAGTCGAGGAGTTCCTGGTGGACGAGGGAGAGCCCGGGGTGGCGCGCGGCCTGGACGATCAACCGGGCGGTGACGGTGTCACTCTCCAGAATGACGCTGTCCGGTCCGGCGGCGAGTTGGGCGGCCAGGCGGTAGCCGTCGTCCCGGACGGCGGCGACCACGGCCGGGCGGGTCGCCGCGTCGGGCAGGGCCGCCCTGAGGGCAAGCAGCGTCTTGACCACCTCGGCGTCGGCTGCGGGCTCGTCGCGGGGCATGACCAGTACGACACCGGCCTCGGCCGGGTTCGCCAGGGGTAACACGGCGGGGTCGGTGGTGGGACCGCTGCGGCAGATCAGCCGCGTACGGCCGAAATGGCCCACCTTCGTGCTCAGCGCCTCCTCCATCACGGTCTTGTCCCGGTCGGCCAGCACGACCACCGCCGCCCGCCGCTGGTTGGCGTTGGCGGCCACCAGCTCGCTCACCACGGTGAACACCTGCTCCGACCAGCCAAGGACGACGGCGTGACCTTCTTCGAGCACGGTGGAACGGCCCCGGCGCAACGCGGTGAGCCGCTCCGTCAGCGCCGCCGTGATCAGGCCGACGAGGGCCGAGACGTACAGCAGGGTGACCAGCGCGAGCAGCACCGACAACGCCACCCGCAGCGGGGGCCCCGTCGCGCCGCCCAGCCGCAGCGTCTTCCCGGTGTGGCGCCACACCTGCACAAGCCGGTCACCCAGGGACGCGGGCACGTCGGGGTCGGTCCAGGCGAGCACCGCGCTGGCCGGGAGGACGACGGCCAGGCACAGCAGCGCCATCCAGACGACGAGCACGGCGGCGCCACGGGCCAGCGTGCTGTCGAACCAGTACCGGATCCTGCCACCGAACAGTGTGCGCCGCTGGACCATGTTTCCCCTTCCCTCCCGCCTCTCCTATCGCACTGTCGGCGGCTTGATCGGCGCGGCAGACGGAGATCACGCGGCGTTCATCCCTTCGGGTTCCCCCGGCCCTTCACCGAGCCCTTCACGTCGGCGAACCTGTACAAAGACCGCCATGACTGAAGATCATCTGGTGGTGCGTTCAGACGGCGGCCTCTCCCGGCGGGGCTTCGCGGCGGCCGCCGGCACGGCCTCCGTGGCCACCGCCCTGTCCGGCGGCACCGCCGCGGCCCGCCCCGCACCGGCCGTCAGCGAGGGCAGCCGTGGCGCCGACTCCGACCGGTGCCTGGCCGTCGCCCGCGCACTCCTCGTACTGGACTCCGACGACCGCCCCCTCGTCCCGCGCTATCAGAGCGTCCTCCAGAAGGGACTGCCGGCCCGGCGAGCGGCACGGCCGAAGAACGTCCTGGTCATCGGCGCGGGCCCGGCCGGTCTCGTGGCCGCCTGGCTGCTGAAGGGTGCCGGTCACCGCGTGACGGTGCTGGAGGCCAACGGCAACCGGGCGGGCGGCCGGATCAAGACCTTCCGGCGCGGCGGCCACGAGAACGCCGAGCAGCCCTTCGCCGACCCCCGCCAGTACGCCGAGGCGGGCGCGATGCGCATCCCGGGCAGCCATCCCCTGGTAATGGAACTGATCGACCAGTTCGCCCTGAAGAAGCGGCGTTTCCACTACGTGGACGTCGACAGCGAGGGACGGCCCGCCCACCGCACCTGGATCCACGTCAACGGCATCCGCGTGCGGCGCGCCGACTACGCACGCGCGCCCCGGCGCGTGAACCGCTCCTTCGGTGTCCCCCGGGCCCGCTGGGACACCCCCGCCGCCGCCATCCTGCGCTCCGTACTCGACCCGGTGCGCGACGAGTTCAGCTACCTCGACCACCGCGGCCAACGGGTCGACAAGCCGCTGCCGGAGCGGCTGCGGGGCTGGGCCCGGGTGGTGCGGCGGTTCGGTGACTGGTCGATGTTCCGCTTCCTCACCGAGCACGCCGGCCTCGACGAACGGACCATCGACCTGATCGGCACCCTGGAGAACCTCACCTCCCGCCTCCCGCTGTCCTTCATCCACAGCTTCACCGGCGCCTCCCTCATCAGCCCCAGCACCCCCTTCTACGAGCTGGAGGGCGGCACGGCTGTACTCCCGGACGCCCTGCTGGCACGCGTCCGCGACACCGTGCGCTTCGACCGACGGGTCACGCGCATCCAGTACCACCACCCCGACCGTCCTTCGCCGGACGCCGAGCACGTCCGCGGCAAGGGTCCGCACGTATGGGTGGACACCGTGTCGGAGGGGCGCGGCCGCCCGGTCGTACGCGAGCAGTTCACCGCGGACGTCGCCGTGGTCACCGTGCCGTTCTCCGGGCTGCGCCATGTGCAGCTGACCCCGCCGCTGTCGTACGGCAAGCGCCGGGCGGTCGCCGAACTGCACTACGACAGCGCGACCAAGGTGCTGCTGGAGTTCAGCCGACGCTGGTGGGAGTGGGACGAGGCCGACTGGAAACGGGAGTTGCGCACCATCGACCCCGGTCTGTACGACGCCTACCGCACCGGCCGGGCGGCGGCGGACGGCAGCCTTCTCGGAGCCCACCCCTCCGTGCCCGCCGGACACATCACGGCGGGCCAGCGCACCCACTACGCCGCCAACCGCGCGCTCGCACGCGAACAGCCGGAGGCCGTCGACGTCACGGGAGGCGGCTCGGTGTCGGACAACGCCAACCGGTTCATGTTCCACCCCTCCCACCGGATCCCGGGCAGCGCCGGAGGTGTGGTCCTTGCCTCCTACAGCTGGGCGGACGACGCGCTGCGCTGGGACTCACTGGACGACGAGGCGCGCTACCCGTACGCGCTCTGCGGCCTCCAGCAGGTCTACGGCCAGCGCATCGAGGTCTTCTACACCGGCGCGGGCCGCACGCAGAGCTGGCTGCGCGACCCCTACGCCTACGGGGAGGCGTCCGTGCTCCTGCCCGGCCAGCACACCGAGCTGCTGCCCGCCATCCCCGTGGCCGAGGGGCCGCTGCACTTCGCCGGGGACCACACGTCCGTCAAACCCGCGTGGATCGAAGGAGCCCTGGAGTCCGCCGTACGTACGGCCCTGGAGATCCACACGGGAGGAAAGGTCCTCTAGGAGCCAGGCGCCCCGCCCAGCCC
>NZ_WMBF01000230.1:0-9795 GCF_019400875.1 Streptomyces anatolicus
ACCTCACCCTCACCCCCTCCACCTGGTCCCACTTCCTGGCGTACGCCTCCCGTACGCGCGGGTAAGCCTCGCGGGGGAGAGGGGATGGACCCGGGGGTCGATGCGTGCGCGCGCCCCGTCGACAAGCCTGGCGGCATGCCGAAAATGCATGTGTTACCCGATGTGCCGCGCTGGGCCCGGCTCGCCGCGGTGGGCGCCGCGCTGACCAACGTGCCCTCCGCGATCTGGCGGGTGGCCATCGCCCTCGGCGTCCCCGTGGGGCTCGCGCAATCCGAGTACGAGCAGATGGGGGCGCCCGGCCTCGGGTCGCTGGCCCTGGTCGCCCTCAGCCTGATCTCCGAGGTCTTCGCCTTCCTCGCGCTCGGGCTCGTGCAGAGCTGGGGGGAGACGTGGCCGCGCTGGATCCCGTGGCTGGGCGGGCGCGAGGTCCCGGTCATGGTGGGGACCACTCTGGCGGGAGTCGGCGCGCTCGCCACGACTGTCTTCGGCGCGCTGTTCGTCTACACGTCGTTCCACTCGGATATGGAAGCGACCACGTGGGGCATCTGGCTGCTCAACATCGTCTACGCGCCGCTGCTCCTCTGGGGGCCGCTCCTCGGCGCGGTCACCGTGCACTACTACCGGCGCCGGACCGAGGCGTCGCAGGAGCCGGTCCTGACCTCCGTGTGACCCGCCTCGCACATCGAGGCGCCCTGGGCCGTCGGCGGGTACCCGGCGCCGGCCCACCGGTAAGGTGGCCCGGTTGTCGTACGTACCCGAGCTGCAAAATCCCGGAGACCGTGACTACCACCAGCGCCGCCGCCAACTCCTCCCACCACCTCTCGCCCGCCTTTCCCGGCCGCGCCCCCTGGGGCACCGCCAACAAGCTGCGTGCCTGGCAGCAGGGCGCGATGGAGCGGTACCTCCAGGAGCAGCCGCGAGACTTCCTGGCCGTCGCCACCCCCGGCGCCGGCAAGACGACGTTCGCGCTCACGCTCGCGTCCTGGCTGCTGCACCACCACGTCGTGCAGCAGGTCACCGTGGTCGCGCCCACCGAGCACCTGAAGAAGCAGTGGGCGGAGGCGGCCGCTCGTATCGGCATCAAGCTGGACCCCGAGTACAGCGCGGGACCGCTCAGCAAGGAGTACCACGGCGTCGCCGTGACCTACGCGGGCGTCGGCGTGCGCCCGATGCTGCACCGCAACCGCTCCGAGCAGCGCAAGACGCTCGTCATCCTCGACGAGATCCACCACGCGGGCGACAGCAAGTCGTGGGGCGAGGCGTGCCTGGAAGCCTTCGAGCCCGCCACGCGGCGGCTCGCGCTGACCGGTACGCCCTTCCGGTCCGACACCAACCCCATCCCCTTCGTCACGTACGAGGAAGGCAACGACGGGATCCGGCGCTCCTCCGCCGACTACACCTACGGCTACGGCAGCGCGCTCGGCGACGGCGTCGTGCGGCCCGTCATCTTCCTCTCCTACTCCGGCAACATGCGGTGGCGTACGAAGGCGGGGGACGAGATCGCCGCCCGGCTCGGCGAGCCGATGACCAAGGACGCCGTCTCGCAGGCCTGGCGCACCGCCCTCGACCCGCGCGGCGAGTGGATGCCGAACGTGCTCAAGGCCGCCGACACCCGGCTCACCGAGGTCAGGAAGGCCATCCCGGACGCGGGCGGGCTCGTCATCGCCTCCGACCAGGACTCCGCCCGCGCCTACGCCAAGCTGATCCGCGAGATCACCGGCACCAAGGCGACCGTCGTCCTCTCCGACGACGCCGGGGCCTCCAAGCGCATCGACGACTTCAGCGAGGGCACGGACCGGTGGATGGTCGCCGTCCGCATGGTCTCCGAGGGCGTCGACGTGCCGCGCCTCGCGGTGGGCGTGTACGCGACGACGATCTCGACGCCGCTCTTCTTCGCGCAGGCCGTCGGCCGATTCGTACGCTCCCGGCGGCGCGGCGAGACCGCGTCCGTCTTCCTGCCGACCGTCCCGGACCTGCTCACCTTCGCCAACGAGATGGAGGTCGAGCGCGACCACGCCCTCGACAAGCCGAAGAAGGAGGGGGAGGAGGACCCCTACGCCGAGTCCGAGAAGGAGATGGACGAGGCGAACAAGCAGGAGGACGAGGACACCGGGGAGCAGGAGCAGTTCTCCTTCGAGGCGCTGGAGTCCGAGGCCGTCTTCGACCGCGTGCTCTTCGACGGCGCCGAGTTCGGCATGCAGGCGCACCCGGGAAGCGAGGAGGAGCAGGACTATCTGGGCATCCCCGGCCTCCTCGAACCCGACCAGGTGCAGATGCTGCTCCAGAAGCGGCAGGCCCGGCAGATCGCGCACAGCAGGAAGAAGCCGGACGAGGAGGCGGACCTCCTCGAGCTGCCCGCCGAGCGGCGGCCCGTCGTCTCCCACAAGGAGCTGCTGGGGCTGCGCAAGCAGCTGAACACGATGGTCGGCGCGTACGTCCACCAGAGCGGGAAGCCGCACGGCGTCATCCACACCGAGCTGCGGCGCACCTGCGGGGGGCCGCCGAGCGCGGAGGCCACCGCGGGGCAGCTGCGGCAGCGCATCGAGAAGGTGCAGGAATGGGCCACCCGCATGAAGTGACACCCCCCGCGTAACGGGGCAATGGGGGGCGCCGGGGACGTCTGCATGCCCGGATTCTGGACGGAGTCTTCCGCTGAGCGGGACGGCCTCGCTACTGTCCCCGCAACGCACACGCCCCGTGGCAGCGCCGCCGCGGAGCGCAGCCGGTGTTCCGACCGGCGGCCTCTGACGCGCGTCGCCCACGGGACCGGCGGCGCAACCGCCGCGTAAGGAGGTCGCCGACCCTCACTTAAGGAGTGGGCGTCGTGACCGCGGAGACATCCCAGACGCTGGACAGAGGACTGCGCGTCCTCAAGCTGCTGGCCGACACCGACCATGGCCTCACGGTCACCGAGCTGTCCACCAAGCTCGGCGTGAACCGCACCGTGGTGTACCGCCTGCTCGCCACCCTCGAACAGCACGCGCTCGTCCGAAGGGACCTCGGCGGGCGCGCCCGCGTCGGCCTCGGCGTGCTGCGGCTCGGCCGCCAGGTGCATCCGCTGGTGCGGGAGGCCGCGCTGCCCGCGCTGCGCTCGCTGGCCGAGGACATCGGGGCGACGGCGCATCTGACGCTCGTCGACGGCACGGAGGCCCTCGCGGTCGCGGTGGTCGAGCCGACGTGGACGGACTACCACGTGGCGTACCGCACGGGTTTCCGCCACCCCCTGGACCGGGGGGCGGCGGGCCGCGCCATCCTCGCGGCCCGGCAGGGGCTGGTGACGGACCCCGGTTACGCGCTCACCCACGGCGAGCTGGAGGCCGGGGCGAGCGGGGCGGCGGCGCCGCTGGTCGGGGTGACGGGGATAGAGGGCAGCGTGGGCGTGGTGATGCTGGCGGACTCCGTGCCGGAGAGGGTGGGGCCGCGGGTGGTGGATGCGGCGCGCGAAGTCGCCGATGCGTTGCGCTGAGGCCGCGCGGGCGAGCGGTTCCTTGTGGCTCGGTCTGTCGCCGGCTGCGCCTGGCTCGTCCTCAAGCGCCGGACGGGCTTGATCCCGCCGGCTGCGCCGAGCTTGTCCTCAATCGCCGGACGGGCTAGATATCGCGCGCGCTCGTCCTCGACCGTCGGACGGACTAGATATTGCGCGCGCCCGTCCTCGACCGTCGGACGGCTTGGTATGCCGTCCCGGGGCTCACGTTAGATTGATCCCGTGGTTTTCTCCTTCGCTCGATTCAGCCGGGGCCAGGCCCTCGCCGTCTGTGCCCTGCCCGTCGTGGCTCTGCTCGCCGTCGCGGCGGTCGCGCCGTTGCCGTTTGCCGTGGCGCAGCCCGGCGGTACGGCGAACGTGCTCGGCAAGCACGAGGGCAAGCCCGTGCTCACCATCAGCGGCGTCCCCACCCGGGAGACCAAGGGTGCTCTGCGTATGACGACCATCGCGGCGACGGGGCCGCAGATGGACGTGCGGCTCGGTGACGTGGTCGACGGGTGGTTCCGGAGCGACCGTGCCGTGATGCCGAAGGACTCGGTCTATCCGACCGGCGACGACGTGAAGGAAGTCCAGAAGCACAACCTCGGCGACATGAAGAAGTCGCAGGACGAGGCGGTCAAGGCGGCGCTGGCCTATCTGAAGGCGGACGGCTACGACGACACCGGCAAGGTGGACGTCAAGGTCGACCTCGGCAAGGTCGGCGGACCCAGCGCGGGCCTGTTCCTGTCGCTCGGCATCATCGACAAGCTGGACGGCGACGGCAGCGGCGGCGACCTCACGGGCGGCCGGGACATCGCGGGCACCGGCACGATCTCCGCCTCCGGCGAGGTCGGCCCGGTCGGCGGCGTCGCCCTGAAGACGCAGGGCGCGCGGCGCGACGGCGCGTCGGTCTTCCTGGTGCCGAGGGCCGAGTGCGCGGACGCCAAGGCGGAACTCCCCAAGGGCCTGCGCCTCGTCCCGGTCACGACGCTGAAGGGAACGGTCGAGGCGCTGCGGACCCTGCGCGAGGGCGGCGACCTCCCGAGCTGCTGACCAGCCGCAGCCCCAACTCCACCAGCGTCCAGCCGAGTTGCGTACGTATGGGTGGGTGAGAGCGCGTCCGCCTTGGGGGCGTCGCGCGCCCTAACTCGGCGGCGCGGTCGTGGTGCAGCCTCAGGTGGATGTCAGGGTGCATGGTCGTCAGCCCTTCAGTCGGTGGGGCGCGTGGGGATGAGCTGTGTCTGGATGCGGACGAGGGCCGCCCGTGGGTCGTCCTCGTCGCTCGCGAACTCGCGGAAGCCCTCGATGACCTCGTGGATCCTGTCCTTCAGCTCGGCGGTCCGCTCGGGGGTCAGCCGCAGGATGGCGTCGCTCATGTCCGAGGAGGCGATCCACTCCTCGGGCCATTCATGGCTCGTGCCGACCCAGGTGGACAGCGCCTCGATGTACAGGGACGCCACTTCGTGGAGGTAGAGCTGGGCGGCCCCGCGCACGGTCGGGTCCGCGTCGTGCAGCAGCGCGTCGTCGAAACTCGTCCCCTGGTGCGCCGCCCGCCACCACCGCTCCCGGCCCTTGCCCCGCTCCGGGTCGTCCTCGACGAAGCCGTGCGCCGCCAGTTGCCGCAGGTGGTAGCTGGTCGCCCCGCTCGACTCGCCGAGCCGGACGCCCAGTTGGGAGGCGGTGGCGGGGCCGTCGCGCCGCAGCGAGCCGAGCAGGCGGATCCGCAGCGGATGAGCGAGCCCGCGCAGCGAGCGGGCGTCCAGCGTGACCAGCTTGCGGGCCTTGGGTGCTGTCATGACCGACAGCGTAGGTATGCAAAGACTCCGTTGCAACGGTTTTTGCAACGGAGTCTTTGCAACTTCCTGGAGCCCGGGAGGGCTACTCCTTCACGAACCCCTCCTCGATCAGCCACTCCTTCGCCACCGCGTGCGGGTCCTGGCCGTCCACGTCCACCTTCGAGTTGAGGTCCCGCGCCACCGTGTTGTTCAGGGCCTTGGTGATGGGCGCCAGGATCTCCGCCATCTCCGGATGCCGCTTCAGGGACTTGCTGTTGATCTCGGGGGCCGCGTTGTAGTTGGGGAAGAAGCGCTTGTCGTCCTCCATCGTCGTCAGGTCCATCGCCTTGATGCGGCCGTCCGTCGTGAAGACCTCGCCGTACGCGCACGACCCCTTGGACGCCTGCGTGTAGATGATGCCGGTGTCCATCTTGGTGATGTTGGCGGACGGGACGCTCATCCCGTACTCCTTCTGCATGCCCGGAAGCCCGTCCTCGCGGGAGGCGAACTCGCTCTCCACGCAGAGCGTGACCGCCTTCGGGTCGGACTTGGAGAGGGACGCCACGTCCGAGAGCGTCTTCGTCTTGTACTTCGCCGCGTTCCGGCGGTTCATCGCCAGGGCGTACGTGTTGTTGAGCGTGGCGGGCGGGAGCCAGGTGATGCCGTTCTTCAGGTCCGCGTCGCGCACCGCCTGCCACTGCTTGTGCGGGTCGTCGATGGGCTCGGTGTTGCCCTGGTACGTGATCCAGGCGGTGCCCGTGTACTCGTACATGGCGTCCGCGTCACCGCCCTTGACGGCCTCCCGCGCGCCGATCGAACCCTGGATGCCCGTGCGGTCCAGTACGTCCGCGCCCGCCGCCTCGAAGGCGATGCCCATGATCGCGCCGAGGATCAGCTGCTCGGTGAACTCCTTGGACGTGACGGTGAGGTCCGCGCCCTTGAGGGGCAGGCCCTTGCCGATGGAGCCCGGCTTCACGTCGTCCACCATGGGGCTGCCGCTGGTGAGGCCGCAGCTCACCAGGAGCGCCCCGGCCAGCACGGCGAGGCCGCCCGTACGCCACGTCACCCTCATGACCGCACCTCCAACCCGCGCGGACGCAGGACAAGTTCGGCCAGTGAGGCCAGCCAGTCCACCAGGAGCGCCAGCGCGATCGTCAGGATCGAGCCGAGCATCAGGACCGGCATGCGCTGGTTCGTCATCCCCGTCGTGATCAGGTCGCCGAGGCCCCCGCCACCGCCGAAGGTGGCAAGCGTCGCCGTGCCGACGTTCAGGACGAGGGCCGTGCGCACGCCCGCCAGGATCAGCGGTACGGCGAGGGGGAGTTCGACCCTGCCGAGGACGCCGAGCGGGGACATGCCGATGCCCCGCGCCGCTTCGAGGAGCGTCGGGTCGTTCGCCTTCAGGCCCGCGATCGTGTTGGAGAGGACCGGCAGGACGGCGTAGGTGATGATGCCGATCAGGGCCGCCTTCTCGCCGATGCCCAGCCAGATCACCAGGAGGGCGAGGAGGCCGATCGCCGGGGTCGCCTGGCCGATGTTGGCCAGGGCCATCACGGCGGGCGCCGCCCTGCGCAGCTTTCCGCGCGTCAGCAGGATGCCGAGCGGGATGGCGATGATGAGGACGAAGAAGGTGGAGATCGCGGTGAGTTCGATGTGCTGGCGCAGCCTGAGCCACACGTTCCCGTTCGCCAGCGCGTTCCTGGAGATCGAGTCCAGGTCGGCCTGCTGGAACCACCACCAGGTGAGCAGCAGGATCACCGCGAGGACGGCGGGCAGGAACGTCACCTTCTGCCAGCTGACCCGGCGCGGCTGCGGGCCGCCCGCGCGCGCGGCCGGTGCCTCCTGCTCGTCCTCGCCGGTGTCACGGAACGCGAGGCCCTTGACCTCGTGCTCCCCTTCGGGGCGGCGCTCGTCGGGCCTCATGCCTTCGCCGCCCCTCCGAGCTCCCCGTACCCCGCGCCCTCCTGCTCCTGGTGGGTCAACTGGGCGCGCTGCTCCTCCAGTTCGTGCTGGTGCTCGACGGCTTCGAGGCGGTCGGCCTCCAGCATCTCGTGGACGGAGTTCATCAGCGTCTCCATGTCGACGACGCCCGTGTACTCCCCGCGCCGCCCGGTCACCGCGACCCGGCCCGCGTTGTCCGTGAGCACCGCCTCCAGCGCGTCGCGCAGCGTGGCGTCGCGGGTCACCGTGTCGTGGACGAGGGTGCCCGCGCGGGCCAGTGAGCCCTTGGCGCGCATGAGGTCGCCGCGCCGCAGCCACTTGTAGGGGCGGCCGCGCTTGTCGAGCAGGAGCAGTTCGTTGACGCCGCTCACGCGCAGCTTGTCGAAGATGGTCTGCAGCGGGTCGTCGACGGTCACCGTCGGGATGTCGGCGATCTCCACGTCCCGTACGCGCGTGAGGTTGAGGCGCTTGAGCGCGGCCCCCGCGCCCACGAACCCCGACACGAAGTCGTCGGCGGGGTTGGTGAGGATCGCCTCGGGGGTGTCGAACTGCGCGATGTGCGAGCGCTCCCGCAGCACGGCGATGCGGTCGCCGAGCTTGATCGCCTCGTCGAAGTCGTGGGTGACGAAGACGATCGTCTTGTGCAGCTCGTGCTGGAGCCGGATCAGCTCGTCCTGGAGGTGGTCGCGGGTGATCGGGTCGACCGCGCCGAACGGCTCGTCCATCAGGAGCACGGGCGGGTCGGCCGCCAACGCCCGCGCCACGCCGACGCGTTGCTGCTGCCCGCCGGAGAGCTGGCGCGGATAGCGGCCGTGGAACTCGCCCGGGTCGAGGCCGACCAGGTCCAGCATCTCCTCCACCCGTGACCTGATCCGCGCCTTGCCCCAGCCGATCATCTTCGGCACGAGGGCGATGTTCTGCGCGACCGTCATGTGCGGGAAGAGGCCGGAGGACTGGATCGCGTACCCGACCTTGCGGCGCAGCTTCACCGGGTCGATGTCGGTGACGTCCTCACCGTCGATGCGGATGCGGCCGCTCGTCGGCTCGATGAGGCGGTTGATCATCTTCAGGGTCGTCGACTTACCGCAGCCGGAGGGGCCGACGAAGATGACGGTCTCGCCAGCCTTGATCTCCATGCTGACGCTGTCCACGGCGGGCTCGTGGGAGCCCGGATAGCGCTTGGTCAGGTTCTCCAGCTCGATCGTGGCCCCGGAGGTGGCGGCGGAAGCGGACCCGGAAGCGGACGCGGAGGTGGCTCCGGAGGTGGTGGCGGCGGTGGTCTCAGACACGGATTCCCCTTGAGATCGTCAGCCGGCCGATCAGGACGTACGCCGCGTCGAAGAGCAGTGCGAGGACGATGATGCCCAGCGTGCCCGCGAGCACTTGGTTGAGCGCGTTCTTGCTGCCGAGCGAGCCGATGCCGCGGAAGATCTCGTTGCCGAGGCCGGGCCCGGAGGCGTACGCGGCGATGGCCGCGATGCCCATCAGCATCTGGGTGGAGACCCGGATGCCGGTCAGGATCGGCGGCCAGGCGATCGGCAGCTCCACCTTGAAGAGCCGGGCGGCCCGCGACATCCCGATGCCCTTCGCCGCGTCGACGAGCGAGGGGTCGACGCCGCGCAGCCCGACGATGGCGTTGCGCACGATCGGCAGCAGGCCGTAGAGGGTCAGCGCGATCACGGTCGGCGCGACACCGAGCCCGACGACGGGGATCAGCAGACCGATCATGGCGAGCGAGGGGATGGTGAGGATGGTGGAGGTGGCGGTCGTCGCCAGATTGCCCGCCCACTCGCTGCGGTAGGTGAGGACACCGATCAGTACGCCGATGAGGGTCGCCACGACCATGCACTGGAAGACGGCGCTGGCGTGTTGATAGGCGTCCGTCAGCAACTGTTGGTGGCGGTTGCCGAGGTAGTCCCAGAAGTTCACTGAAGTGCTCACCTCGCCTTTCCCGGAGCGCTCGGCTTGCCGAAGCGCTCGGGGGTCGTCGACTCAGGGGTCTTCGGACGCCTGCTCCACGAGCGGGATGATCCGCAGCGGAACGGGGTTTTCCATGACGATCGCCGTGGAAGCCCGGACGATGCCATCAAAACCCACGACGCGGTCGATCACACGTTGGAGATCGGCGTTCGACCGGGCCACGAGGCGGCAGAGCATATCGCCGTGGCCCGTGATGGTGTGCAGTTCCAGCACCTCGGCGACGGTCGCCAAATGCGCCCGCACGTCCGCGCCCTGGCCCTGTTTGATCTCCAGCGTCGCGAAAGCGGTGACGGGGTAGCCGAGCGCCGCCGGATCGACCTCGGGGCCAAAGCCCCGGATGACTCCATTGGACTGAAGCCGGTCCATCCGCGCCTGCACCGTGCCGCGCGCGACGCCGAGCCTGCGGGACGCCTCAAGAACCCCGATACGCGGCTCCCGCGCCAGGAGCACGATGAGCCTGCCGTCCAGATGATCGATCGCCATACGTCCTCCCGGGTGGTCATCATGTACAGATAGCCCGCCCATCCTTGCCCTCCGCTGGTCAGTTTGACCACTGAAAACGCGAACTATTGCGCACCTTGTCAATCGGCGGGAGCCTCAGCACATGGCAGCTACTTCGACGAACCCCACCCACAC
>NZ_WMBF01000231.1:0-9760 GCF_019400875.1 Streptomyces anatolicus
TGCCGAGGGCGGCGGTGGCGGCCGCGGCCTTGACGACCGTACGGCGGCTGGGAGTTGAGGCACCCATGGGTGCGGAAGAAAGGCGACTGGTCACGAGTGATCACCCTACTGACCAGTACCGACGAAGAGCGGGCCAACCGGGAAAGTCGGCCCGCTCTTCGATAGGAGGGAGGGTGCGCTACTTCGTGACGCCCGCCGTCTTCAGTGCCGCCTTCCAGGCCTCAGGGGTCTTCGGCGTCTCGATCACCTTGTCGTTGATCTTGATCGTCGGGGTCGACTCCACGCCCTCCGCCGACTGGAAGGAGTCGCTCATCCTCATGGCCCAGGCGTCGTAGGTGCCCTTCTTGACGGCACTTTCGAACTTCTTGTTGTCCTTGAGCGCGTCGACCGTGTCGGCCACCTTGAGCAGTTCGTCGTCCTTCGCGAACGTGTCGGTGGACTCGGAGGGGTGGAACTTCGAGGAGTACAGGGCGGTCTTGAACTCCAGGAAGGCGTCCGGGCTGACGTTCAGGGCGGCGCCGAGCGCGCTCAGCGCGTTCTTCGAGCCCTCGCCGCCGAGGTTGTTGTCGAGGAACGTGCCGATGGTGAAGGACAGCTTGTAATCGTCGTCCTTCATGCCCTTGTTGACCGCCTCGCCGATGGACTGCTCCATGACCGCGCAACCGGGGCAGCGAGGGTCCTCGTACAGGTGGACGGTGTTCTTGAGGGAGGACTTGCCCAGCGTGACCGTGCTGCCGTCCTTGCCCGAGGTGTTGGCCGGGGCGACCACCTTCGCGTCGGCGGCCTTCTCCCACTTGCTGGGCGCGTCGGGCTTGTTGGCCTCCATCACCGCGTAGCCGACGCCGCCGGCGATCGCGAGGACGCCGACGATCGAGACGCCGACGATCGCCGTGCGCCTGCGCTTCTCGCGCTTGCGCTCGGCCTCCTGCTGGGCGCGGATCCGCTCGCGGGCGGCGGACTTGGCGGCCTGGCTGTTGCGCTTGCTCATGATCTTTTTCTCCGTGTGGGTGAACTCAGTGGGGGGTCGTGCTCAGACGAGGACGGCCGAGCACGGCGGTCCACGCCGCCCCACGAAGTGCACAAGCAGGCGCGTACGCGTGACGCGCGCCCGGCGCTCGGGGCGCGGCAGGCGGCGTACGGGTGTGCGCGTGGCGGTCACCGAGGCGACCGCGATCAACAGGGGCCGGAACGTGGCCCCGGCGACCGCGCGCAGCAGCTGGGCCAGCGCCCGCTCGCCGCGCCGCAGCCAGCCCGCGGCGAGGAGACCCACGCCGACGTGTGCCCCGAGCAGCAGCCAGGCGGCGCCCGGGTCGGCGTCCGCGAGCAGGGCCGCGGCACCGCCATGGCCGTCGGCGGTCATCCGGGCCAGCGGCGTCCCGACGGGCGTGCCGCCGCACAGCACGTCGAAGCCGACGGAGCGCAGCGGGCCGGCCACCGGGCCGCCCGCCTCTCCGTAGCAGACGTGCTGGCCCGCGGTGAACACCGTGTCGGCGGCCAGCTCCAGCGGGATCACCAGGGCGGCGATCCGTCCGAAGCCCCGCTCGCGGCCCGCGAGCGCGTACGCGATGGCGAAGACGGCGAGCGCGATCGCGGCCACCGTCGTCAGCGGCAGGGGGACCCGGGAGAGCAGCACGTGCGACGCGGCGGAGAGCGTCACGACGAGCGCCGTGAAGAGCGCCGCGCGCACGGCTCTGAGCTGGGTCCCGGATATGTCCATCGCGGAGGAGTGTGCCATGTGTTTCCGTAGGGGACCCCTAAAGGGTGCCTATGAGGTTCACAGGCCAGGGATCCGGCCGTTGCGGAACAGGTCCACGAAGATCTGGTGGTCCTCACGCGCGCGTGCCCCGTAGGTGTGCGCGAAGTCGACGAGCAGGTCCCCGAAGCCCGCCTCGTCGGCCGCGATCGCGGCGTCGATGGCGCGCTCCGTGGAGAACGGCACCAGGTCCGAGTGGCCGCTCTCGTCGTCCGCCGCCGCGTGCATCGTGGCGGTGGCGCGGCCGAGGTCGGCGACGACCGCGGAGATCTCCTCCAGGTCGTCGATGTCCGACCAGTCCAGGTCCACCGCGTACGGCGACACCTCGGCGACGAGCTGGCCCGCGCCGTCCAGCTCGGTCCAGCCGAGCCACGGGTCGGCGTGCGCCTGGAGGGCGCGCTGGGAGATGACCGTGCGGTGGCCCTCGTGCTGGAAGTAGTCCCGCACGGCCGGGTCCGTGATGTGCCGGGAGACCGCCGGGGTCTGCGCCTGCTTGAGGTAGATCACGACGTCGTTCTCCAGGGCGTCGCTGTTGCCCTCGAGCAGGATGTTGTACGAGGGCAGGCCCGCGGAGCCGATGCCGATGCCGCGCCGCCCCACGACGTCCTTGACGCGGTAGGAGTCGGGGCGGGTGAGCGAGGACTCCGGCAGCGTCTCCAGATAGCCGTCGAAGGCCGCGAGGACCTTGTAGCGGGTGGCGGCGTCCAGCTCGATGGAGCCGCCGCCCGGCGCGAAGCGGCGCTCGAAGTCGCGGATCTCCGTCATCGAGTCGAGCAGCCCGAAGCGGGTCAGGGAGCGCGCGTCTCGCAGCGCGTCCAGGAGGGCGCCCTGGGCGGTGTCCAGGGTGAAGGGCGGCACCTCGTCGCTCTTGGCGCCCGTCGCCAGGTCGTGGATCCGCTCGCGGTACGCCGCCGCGTAGGTGCGCACCAGGTCGGAGATCTGCTCGTCGCTGAGCGCCTTCGAGTAGCCGATCAGGGCCACGGAGGCGGCGAAGCGCTTCAGGTCCCAGGTGAAGGGGCCTACGTACGCCTCGTCGAAGTCGTTCACGTTGAAGATCAGGCGGCCCTGGGCGTCCATGTACGTGCCGAAGTTCTCGGCGTGCAGGTCGCCGTGGATCCAGACGCGGCCCGTGCGGTCGTCCAGATACGGTCCGCCGTGCTGCTCGCGCTCCAGGTCGGCGTAGAACAGGCAGGCCGTGCCGCGGTAGAACGCGAAGGCGGAGGAGGCCATCTTCCGGAACTTCACCCGGAACGCGGCGGGGTCCGCGGCAAGCAGCTCGCCGAAAGCGGTGCCGAAGACGGCGAGGATCTGCTCGCCGCGCTCATCGGCCGTGGGCTGCGGGACCGACATCGCTGGGTGCCTCCTGGTGCGGGGTCGTGCGTGACAAGTGGTGCGGGTTCGGGGCGGAGATCTCGTCCGTAAGGACAGGCGCTCCGCCTCTTCCAACGCACGACCGTACTCCCGAGTGCCCGCCCGCTGTCAGTGCTCCGGATTAGACTTCGTCGCTGTCCCCCAAGACTGTCCGCAGCCCGTCACCAACCGTTCTCCGGAGGCCTCCCACCGTGACCAAGCCGCCCTTCACGCACCTGCACGTGCACACCCAGTACTCGCTGCTTGACGGTGCCGCGCGGCTCAAGGACATGTTCAACGCGTGCAATGAGATGGGCATGACGCACATCGCCATGTCCGACCACGGCAACCTGCACGGGGCGTACGACTTCTTCCACTCGGCGCAGAAGGCGGGGGTGACGCCGATCATCGGGATCGAGGCGTATGTGGCGCCGGAGTCGCGGCGCAACAAGCGCAAGATCCAGTGGGGCCAGCCGCACCAGAAGCGCGACGACGTGTCGGGTTCGGGTGGTTATACGCACAAAACGATCTGGGCGGCGAACAAGACCGGTCTGCACAACCTCTTCCGCCTCTCCTCGGACGCCTATGCGGAAGGCTGGCTCCAGAAGTGGCCCCGTATGGACAAGGAGACGATCTCCCAGTGGTCGGAGGGGCTGATCGCCTCGACCGGCTGTCCCTCGGGTGAGCTGCAGACCCGGCTGCGCCTCGGCCAGTTCGACGAGGCGCTGAAGTCGGCGGCGGAGTACCAGGAGATCTTCGGCAAGGACCGGTATTTCCTGGAGCTGATGGACCACGGCATCGAGATCGAGCGCCGGGTCCGCGACGGGCTCCTGGAGATCGGCAAGAAGCTCGGCATCCCGCCCCTGGTGACGAACGACTCGCACTACACGTACGCGCACGAGTCGACCGCCCACGACGCCCTGCTCTGCATCCAGACCGGCAAGAACCTCTCGGACCCGGACCGCTTCCGCTTCGACGGCACCGGTTACTACCTGAAGTCCACCGACGAGATGTACGCGATCGACTCCTCGGACGCGTGGCAGGAGGGCTGCCGCAACACGCTGCTGGTCGCGGAGCAGATCGACACCACGGGGATGTTCGAGAAGCGCGACCTGATGCCGAAGTTCGACATCCCCGAGGGCTTCACCGAGGTCACCTGGTTCCAGGAGGAAGTCCGCCGCGGCATGGCGCGGCGCTACCCGGCCGGTGTCCCCGAGGACCGCCAGAAGCAGGCCGAGTACGAGATGGACATCATCATCCAGATGGGGTTCCCGGGGTACTTCCTCGTGGTCGCCGACTTCATCATGTGGGCCAAGAACAACGGCATCGCGGTCGGCCCCGGCCGAGGCTCCGCGGCCGGTTCGATCGTCGCGTACGCCATGGGCATCACCGACCTCGACCCGATCACGCACGGCCTGATCTTCGAGCGGTTCCTCAACCCCGAGCGCGTCTCCATGCCCGATGTCGACATCGACTTCGACGAGCGCAGGCGCGTCGAGGTGATCAGGTACGTGACGGAGAAGTACGGCGCCGACAAGGTCGCCATGATCGGCACGTACGGAAAGATCAAGGCGAAGAACGCCATCAAGGACTCCGCGCGCGTGCTCGGATATCCGTACGCGATGGGCGACCGCCTCACCAAGGCGATGCCCGCCGACGTCCTCGGCAAGGGCATCGACCTCTCCGGCATCACCGACCCCAAGCACCCGCGCTACAGCGAGGCGGGCGAGATCCGGGGGATGTACGAGAACGAGCCGGACGTGAAGAAGGTCATCGACACCGCCAAGGGTGTGGAGGGCCTGGTCCGGCAGATGGGCGTGCACGCGGCCGGCGTGATCATGTCCAGCGAGCCGATCGTCGACCACGCGCCGATCTGGGTGCGGCACACCGACGGCGTGACGATCACGCAGTGGGACTACCCCCAGTGCGAGTCGCTCGGCCTGCTCAAGATGGACTTCCTGGGCCTGCGCAACCTCACCATCATGGACGACGCCGTCAAGATGGTGAAGGCGAACAAGGGCATCGAGCTGGAGATGCTCTCCCTCCCGCTCGACGACCCGAAGACCTTCGAACTGCTCTGCCGCGGTGACACCCTCGGCGTCTTCCAGTTCGACGGCGGCCCGATGCGCTCCCTGCTGCGCCAGATGCAGCCCGACAACTTCGAGGACATTTCCGCCGTCTCGGCCCTGTACCGGCCGGGCCCGATGGGCATGAACTCGCACACGAACTACGCCGAGCGCAAGAACGGCCGCCAGGAGATCACGCCGATCCACCCGGAGCTCGAAGAGCCCCTGAAGGAGACGCTCGGCCTCACCTACGGCCTCATCGTGTACCAGGAGCAGGTGCAGAAGGCCGCCCAGATCGTCGCGGGCTACAGCCTCGGCGAAGCCGACATCCTGCGCCGCGTGATGGGCAAGAAGAAGCCCGAGGAGCTGGAGAAGAACTTCGTCCTCTTCCAGGCGGGCGCCCGGAAGAACGGCTACTCGGACGAGGCGATCCAGGCCCTGTGGGACGTCCTGGTCCCCTTCGCCGGATACGCGTTCAACAAGGCGCACTCCTCCGCGTACGGCCTGGTCACCTACTGGACCGCGTACCTGAAGGCGAACTACCCGGCCGAGTACATGGCCGCGCTGCTGACCTCGGTGAAGGACGACAAGGACAAGTCGGCCGTCTATCTGAACGAGTGTCGGCGCATGGGCATCAAGGTCCTCCCGCCGAACGTGAACGAGTCCGTGCACAACTTCGCCGCGCAGGGCGACGACGTGATCCTCTTCGGCCTGGAGGCCGTCCGCAACGTCGGTACGAACGTGGTGGAGTCGATCATCCGCTCGCGCAAGGCGAAGGGGAAGTTCACCTCCTTCCCCGACTACCTCGACAAGGTCGAGGCCGCCGCGTGCAACAAGCGCACCACGGAATCGCTCATCAAGGCGGGCGCCTTCGACACGATGGGGCACACCCGCAAGGGCCTCACCGCGCAGTACGAACCGATGATCGACAATGTCGTCGCGGTCAAGCGCAAGGAGGCCGAGGGGCAGTTCGACCTCTTCGGCGGGATGGGCGAGGAGTCCGGCGGCGACGAGCCGGGCTTCGGGCTCGACGTGGAGTTCTCCGAGGACGAGTGGGAGAAGACGTATCTGCTCGCCCAGGAGCGGGAGATGCTCGGGCTCTACGTCTCCGACCACCCGCTCTTCGGCCTGGAGCACGTGCTCTCCGACAAGGCCGACGCGGGCATCGGACAGCTCACCGGCGGTGACTTCTCCGACGGCTCGGTCGTCACCATCGGCGGCATCATCTCCGGCCTCCAGCGCAAGATGACCAAGCAGGGCAACGCCTGGGCCATCGCCACGGTCGAGGACCTCGCCGGTTCCATCGAGTGCATGTTCTTCCCCGCCACCTACCAGCTGGTGTCGACCCAACTCGTCGAGGACGCCGTGGTCTTCGTCAAGGGGCGCCTGGACAAGCGCGAGGACGTGCCGCGGCTCGTCGCGATGGAGCTCCAGGTCCCCGACCTGTCGAACGCGGGCACCAACGCGCCCGTGATCATCACCATCCCGACCGTCAAGGTGAGCCCGCCGATGGTTCACCGGCTCGGCGAGGTGCTGAGCCACCACCGCGGCAACAGCGAGGTGCGGATCAAGCTGCAGGGGGCCCAGAAGACCACGGTGCTGCGGCTCGACCGGCACCGCGTCAAGCCGGACCCGGCGCTCTTCGGTGATCTGAAGGTGCTGCTCGGCCCGTCCTGCCTGGCGGGCTGAGCCCGGCCCCTGGCAAGAGCATGAGGGGCGCACCCGATCCGGGTGCGCCCCTCATGTGTGCCTCCGTGTGCGTCAGTTGTGGCCGAAGCGACGCTGGTGCTTACGCGCAACATCAGCGGGGCTGCCCTGAGCCTGCGACTCCATCGGCGACTGGGCCTCGGCGGCGGCCGACTTGGCCTGCTCCGACGCCTGCTCGGCCGCCGAGGCGCGGTTCTCCTGGCTGCCCTGCTTGCGATTCTTGTTCTTGGCCATGGTGATCTTCCTCCTGAGGGGGATCTGGGGGCCATGACGCGACCAGACTCACATACGCGGGCAGACCGCGCATTTCGGATAATTACCGTGCGTAATAAGGGCTGTCCCCCAGTAATGCCCCGATGCGCCACGCCGAAGATCGAGTTCCGCCCGTTAACCTCCGCCGGGTCGGGCAGACTCGAAGGAAACCCGACGCGGTCCCGCACCGCACCCCTGATTCCTTCTCGTCACAGGGTGTGTTCGTGGGCCTTCTAGGGAACGTCCAGGAACCTCCGGACACTTTTCAGGAACTTCCCGGAACGCCGGAGAACCTCCAGGGAAAGAGGGTGGATCGCGTGGACCGCTGCATCGTCCTGGTGGACGCCGGGTATCTGCTGGGTGCCGCCGCGAGTCTCCTCGCGGGGGAACCCTCCAGGTCCCGGATCACCGTCGACCACGCCGCCCTCATCCAGGGCCTGCGCGAGCGCGCGGAATCCGAGACCCAGCGCCCGCTCCTGCGCATCTACTGGTTCGACGGGGCCCCGGACCGCGTACCGCAGCCCGAGCACCGGCGGCTGCGGGTCATGCCGCGCGTGACGGTCCGGCTCGGCGCCCTGACCCGCAGCGACGGGCGGTGGGCGCAGAAGGGCGTGGACGCCGCCATGCACGCCGAGCTGACCGAGCTGGCCCGCAACCGCGCCTGCTCCGACATCGTGCTCGTCACCGGCGACGGGGATCTGCTGCCCGGCATGATGGCCGCCAAGGAGCACGGCGTCGCCGTCCACCTGTGGGCCGTGCAGGCCGCCGACGGCGACTACAACCAGTCGGAGGACCTGGTCGCCGAGGCCGACGAGCGGCGCGTCCTCGACCGGGCGTGGATCACCAAGGCCGTACGCCCCAAGGAACTCACCGGCGTCTGCGCGCCACCGCCCGCGCCGCGCCCCGAGATCGCCGCCATCCTCTCCGCGCCGCTGCCGGAGTCCGCGCTCGCCGCCGCCGCGCAGCGCGCGGAGGAAGAGGCCGCCCCCGCCCGGCACGCCGACGCGGCCCCCAACGGCCGGGAGCCCGGCGAGCAGCGCGTCCCCCCGGGCAAGGCCGTGCCCACCCCCAAGGACCTGGCCGCCCTGCGCGGCCCCGGCACCCAGGCCGCGCAGCACCCCACGAGCGCGACGCTGCGCTGGTCCTCCGACAAGGGCTGGGTCGAGCGGCCGGGCGGCGCGCCGGAGGGCCCCGAGGCCGCCGCCCTGCCCACTCTCGCCCAGCTGACGACGGCCGAGCAGCGCTGGGCGGACCGGGAGGAGGACATCACCACGGTCGGCGGCGACCCTTTTGAGGTGGGACAGGTGTTCGCCCGACGGTGGATGACGCGCCTGCCCGAACAGCACAACCTCCAGAAACTCTCGGCGATGTACCCGCGCATCCCGCACCGCGTCGACGGCGAGCTGCTGCGCTACGCCGCACGGTTCGGCCTGCTCGCCCACAAGGACGACCAGATCGACGAGCACGACCGGTACGCGATCCGGGCCGGCTTCTGGCGGGAGGTCGACGCCCGGACCGCCGCCGAACACGCCCCCGCGGGGGACCGCGCAGGTGACTGATACGGGGCGTACGGGGCGCCCCGGGCGTCATCGGCGCCCACGGACCCCGTAGTCTCGTCCTTCGTGAGTACGCGCCCCGCACCGGCAGTCCGACAGGGACTCCGTCAGGAACACGGCACCGACGCCGTCTGCGCGGTGCGCGACCTGGTCAAGACCTACCCCGCCGCCCGTGGCAGGCGCGGCAGGCCCGCGACGCCCGAGGTCCGCGCCACCGACGGCATCTGTCTGACGGTCCGGCGCGGGGAGATCTTCGGGCTGCTCGGCCCCAACGGCGCCGGCAAGTC
Source organism: Streptomyces anatolicus (assembly GCF_019400875.1). Lineage (NCBI taxonomy): Bacteria > Bacillati > Actinomycetota > Actinomycetes > Kitasatosporales > Streptomycetaceae > Streptomyces > Streptomyces anatolicus. Next base: position 8,972 of record NZ_WMBF01000231.1, read on the forward strand.
CACCCTCGTACGCCAGCTGACCGGGCTGATGCGGCCCGACAGCGGCACGGTCGACATCCTCGGCCACGACATCGTGCGCCACCCCGAGCGGGCGGCGCGGATCCTCGCCTACCTCGGGCAGGAGTCCACCGCGCTCGACGAGCTGACCGTGTCGCTGGCCGTCGAGACGACCGGGCGGCTGCGGGGGCTCGACGTGCGCGGGGCGCGGGCCGAGCGGGACGCGGTCCTTGAGGAACTGGGGCTCACCGCGCTGGCCTCGCGGCCGCTGAAGAAGCTCTCCGGCGGGCAGCGCCGCCTCGCCTGCTTCGCCACCGCGCTGGTGGGGGAGCGGCCGCTGCTCGTCCTGGACGAGCCGACCACCGGGATGGACCCCGTCGCCCGCCGTGCCGTATGGGCGGCGATCGACTGGCGGCGGGCCGAGCGCGGGACGACCGTGCTGCTCGTCACGCACAACGTCATCGAGGCGGAGACCGTCCTCGACCGGGTCGCCGTGCTCGACCGGGGCAAGGTCATCGCCTGCGACAGCCCCGCCGGGCTCAAGGAGCGGGTCGCGGACGAGGTGCGGGTGGAGTTGGTGTGGCGCGAGCGGGCGCCGATGGACGTCCCCGAGGTGGCCGCGCTCCGCTCCTGCGCGGTGGAGTCCGGGCGGCGGTGGTCCTTGCGGCTCGCGCCCGAGGAGGCTCGGGCCGCTGTCGCGGCGGTGACCGGCGGGAGCGCGTTCGCCGCGCTCGACGACTTCACGGTGGCCACGCCGAGCCTTGAGGACGTCTATCTCGCCCTGGGTGGGAG
>NZ_WMBF01000232.1:0-9657 GCF_019400875.1 Streptomyces anatolicus
GCCGGGGGCCCGGCGGCGGGTGCGGTGGTCATGTACGGGCACTCACTCTCTGATGCCGGGTGATACGGCCTGTGGTGCTGGATGGCATGGTGGCCCCGGTACGGGTTGATGGCTCGTACGGGTTGATGGTTCGTGCCGGTGTACGGCTCGTGCCGGGTAACGCCTCCGGTGCCGGGTAACACGGCGCCAGAACGGAACGGCCCGGCCCGTAACGGCCCCGCGCTACTTGTCGATGACCTCGCCATCCGTCGCCGACTCGACCTCCTCGTCGTACTCCTTCGCCGCCTCCTCCACCGAGCTGTCACCCGTCGTCACCGACTCCATCGCCTCCTGGATCGCGGTGGAGACCTTCGGATACGCGGGGTACGCGGGCCGGTAGTGCGTCGAGGCGACAAGCTCCGTGAAGAACTTGATGCCGGGCTGCGCCTTCACGTACGACGGGTCGGCCGCGACGTCCTCGCGGACCGCGATGCCCGAGTTGGCGACGTACCACTTCTTGGCGTTGGCCGTCGTCTGCATGGTCTCGATGAACTTGAAGGCCAGGTCGGGGTTGCCCGCCTTGGACGGGATCGCCCAGGTCCAGCCGCCGGACATGCTCACCTTGCCGGGCGCCTGGCCGTGCTGTGTCGGCATGGCGGCGAGGCCCAGCTTCCGCGACCACTCCGGCCACTCGTGGCCCGCGCCCTTGCCCCAGTCCTGCGGCAGCCACGAGCCGTCGAGCGCGATGCCCAGCTTGCCCTCGGGCAGCAGCTCACCCCGCACGCGCGTGGCGAAGTTGGGGTCGAGGGCGTCGGAGACATCGGGGCCGAGCTTCTCCTTGTAGACCGTCTCGACGAACTTCAGGGAGTCCTTGAAACCCTTGCTGCCGGTGACCCACTTCTTCGCCCCGGTGTCGTACAGCGGGTCCTTGCCCGTGCCGTACGCCAGCATCTGGAAGCCCTGCATGGTCGCGGCCTCGCCGGCCGGCTTTCCCGTATAGACGTTCAGGGGCGTGACTCCCGGCACCTTCTTCTTGATCGTGCGGGCCGCGTCGAGGACCTCGGCCCAGTTCTTCGGCTGCCAGTCGGCCGGCAGGCCCGCCTTCTTGAAGATCGCCTTGCTGAACCAGAGACCGCGCGTGTCCGTGCCGTCCGGCACGCCGTACGTCTTGCCGTCGGCCGCTTTCGCCGCCGCCTTGGCCGAGTCGATGAACTGGTCCCAGTCCTTCCACTTCTTCAGGTACGGGTCGAGCGGTTTCAAGTACCCGCTGGTGATGTCCGAGTTGATGAGGAACGTGTCCTCGTAGACGAGATCGGGTGCGGTCTTGGGGGAGCGGAGCATCTGCTGGAGCTTGGTGTAGTACTCCGAGTCCGGCGCTTTGATCGGCACCAGCTTGACCTTCTTGCCGGGGTTCGCCTTCTCGAACTGCTTCTTGATGTCCGCCAGATAGGTGTCCATGATCCTGATCTCGTTGTCCGTGGACTGCTTGAACGAGATCTTCACGGTGTCGGGGTCGTCGCCGGAACCGCCGCCGCACGCGGTGAGGGTGCCGGCGGCCAGCAGGGCGGATGCCGCGAGGAGCGACGGGGTGGTGGTGGGACGCACGGGCACGACCTCCTACAGCGCGGGGTTGCGACGCGGGGCTGCCCGGTGAACGTAAGCGCGTGCTCGGAGCAAGGTCAATGCCCCTGCGGTGGGAGGGCGTTGACGCTTGTCATCAAGGTGACAACGTTGTTATCGGAGTAACGGGGTCGTCGGTTGTGCGTGGTTGTCGGTTGTGCGTGGTTGTCGGGTGTACGTGGCCGGGGTGCCCGGAGCGGGAGGTCACTCGGCCGCCGTGAGCCAGCGGTAGACCAGCTCCGGACGGCCGACTTGGCCGTACTGGGGGCTGCGGGACGCGCGTGCCGTGTCGACCAGGTGTTCCAGGTAGCGGCGCGCGGTGATGCGGGACAGGCCCGCCGACTGGGCGGCCGCGGCGGCGGTCAGGCCCTCGGGGGCGGCGCGCAGGGTGTGGATGACCCGTTCGAGGGTGGGCCCGCTGAGGCCTTTGGGGAGCGCGGCGGGGCCGGGCGCGCGCAGCGTGGCGAGCGCGCGGTCCACCTCGTCCTGGCCGGTTGCCTCGCCCTCGGCGGCGGCCGTGCGGAACTGCGCGTAGCGGGTGAGGCGGTCGCGGAGGGTGGCGAAGGTGAACGGCTTCAGTACGTACTGGACGACGCCGAGCGAGACGCCCTCGCGGACCACGGCGAGGTCGCGGGCGGACGTCACCGCGATCACGTCCGTGGGGTGTCCGGCGGCGCGCAGGGAGCGGGCCAGCTGGAGGCCGTGGCCGTCGGGGAGGTGCAGGTCGAGGAGGATCAGGTCCACGGGGGTGCGGTCGAGGACGCGGCGGGCCTCGGCGGCGGAGTGGGCGGGCTTCGGGATGGCGTCGAAGCCGGGGACGCGGTTCACGTAGAGGACGTGGGCGGCTGCCGCGACGGGGTCGTCTTCGACTACGAGTACGCGGATCATCTGGTGCGGTCACCTTTTGGCGGGCCTTGGGTGCTTTGGTCGACGCTCACCTCGTCGATGCCCGGCGCCGTGGGCTGTGCGGTGCCTTGGTCGGCGCCCATCTCATCGGCACCCTGCGCCGTGGGCTGTGCCCACCCGTTCCGCCTTGCGGAACGCCTGCCCACAGCGGTGGCACCGGCGGCGGCCGCGGAAGCGGCAGCTGGAACCGTCAAGGTCACTTCGAATTGGGCGCCGCCCTCCTCCGCCTCCCGTAGCGTCAGCACGCCTCCGTTCCGCGTGACCGTCTGGTCGACCAGCGCGAGGCCCAGGCCCCGGCCCGTCGCCGCCTTCGTGGACCAGCCGCGTTCGAAGACCGCCTCCCGCAGCGCGGGGTCGACGCCGGGGCCCGTGTCCGAGACGCGCAGGAGCAGGCTCGTCTCGTCCGCGCGGGCCGTCACCGTGACCCGCGCCGCCGGTGAGCCCTGTGCCGCGTCGACCGCGTTGTCGATGAGGTTGCCGAGGACCGTCACCAGGTCACGGGAGGACAGGGACGCCGGAAGCACGCCGTCGTCGATGCTGCTGTCGTCCGAGACGACCAGCTCCACGCCGTGTTCGTTGGCCTGCGCCGCCTTGCCGAGGAGCAGGGCCGCGAGGACCGGTTCGCTGACGGCGGCGACGACCTGGTCGGTCAGCGCCTGCGCCAGCTCCAGCTCGGCGGTGGCGAAGTCGACGGCCTCGTCGGCGCGGCCGAGTTCGATGAGGGAGACCACCGTGTGGAGGCGGTTCGCGGCCTCGTGGGCCTGCGAGCGCAGCGCCTGCGTGAAGCCGCGCTCGGAGTCCAACTCGCCGGTAAGGGCCTGTAGTTCCGTATGGTCGCGCAGGGTGACGACCGTGCCTCTGCGCTCGCCGCCCGTCACGGGCGAGGTGTTGACGACGACCACCCGGTCGACGGTCAGATGCAGCTCGTCGACGCGCGGCTCCGACGCCAGGAGCGCGCCGGTGAGCGGCGCGGGCAGCCCCAGCTCGGCGACGTTGTGTCCCACGATGTCACCGGCGACGCCGAGCAGTTCCCGGCCCGCGTCGTTGATCAGCGCGATCCGCCGCTGTCCGTCCAGCATCAGCAGCCCCTCGCGCACCGCGTGCAGCGCCGCCTCGTGGTAGTCGTGCATACGGCTCAGCTCGGCGGCGTTCATCCCGTGGGTGCTGCGGCGCAGGCGGGCGTTGATGACGTACGTACCGATACCGCCCAGTACGAGGGCTCCCGCGGCGACGCCGAGCAGCGCGAGGAGCTGGCCGCGCGCCTTGGCGGTGATCTCCTCGATGGTGATGCCCGCGCTGACCAGGCCGATGATCGGGCCCTCACCCGCGTCGCCGGCCCGGATCGGGGTGACCACGCGCACGGACGGGCCGAGCGTGCCCGTGTACGTCTCGGTGAAGGTCCTGCCGCGCAGCGCCTCCCGCCGATGGCCGAGGAAGCGTTCGCCGATGTGCCGCTCGTCGGGGTGCGTCCAGCGGATGCCGCGCGGGTCCATGATCGTCACGAAGGCGACGCCGGTGTGCCGCTGTACCTGGGTCGCGTACGGCTGTAGCCGCTTCGACGGGTCGTCGCCGCCGCGTATGGCCTCTCGTACCGAAGGGGAGTCCGCGACCGCCCGGGCCGCCGCGGTCGCCTGGCGGCGCGCGCTCTCCTCCGCCTGGTGCTTGTCGCTCAGATACGTGAAGAGCGCGTACCCGGCGACCACGACCGTGACCAGCACGATCTGCATCGCGAAGAGCTGGCCCGCCAGGCTGCGCGGCAGGCGGCGCCGACGGGATGGGCGAGTGGGAGGCATGGTGCCAGTCTGCCTCGTCGCACAATGCGCCGGACGGCGCGGACCAGCGGGGGATCGGCACGGGCCGGTGCTGGCCAGTGATCGCGCGGGTGCGAACTAAATGAACGCAAGGGTGACCGGCCTCACAGCCCGGGAGATAGTCGCCGGGATCGCCCAGGACGTGAGCCGCACGCACTGCGGGCGCCGCCGCCGGACACCCTCGGGTGCCGCCGGCACCACAACGCCGAAGTCGTCGTTCAAGGAGTCAAGGAGGGCCCCCGTGACCACCACGGCCGACCCGCACATGGCACCCGCCGCCAAGCGGGACCGCACGCATTACCTCTACATCGCCGTCATCGGCGCCGTGCTGCTCGGCATCGCCGTCGGCTTCATCTGGCCGGACTTCGCCAAGGAGCTGAAGCCGGTCGGCACGGGCTTCGTGAACCTGATCAAGATGATGATCTCGCCGATCATCTTCTGCACGATCGTGCTCGGCGTCGGCTCGGTCCGCAAGGCCGCCAAGGTCGGCAAGGTGGGCGGGCTCGCGCTCGCCTACTTCGTCGCGATGTCGGTCGTCGCGCTCGCCATCGGCCTCCTCGTCGGCAACATCCTGCACCCGGGCTCCGGCATGGACCTGACCGAGTCCGAGAAGGGCGCGGGCCACGAGGCGGCCGACGAGGCGGACAAGGGCCTCGTCGACTTCGCCCTCGGGATCATTCCCAAGACGCTCGTCTCCGCCTTCACGCAGGGCGAGGTGCTCCAGACCCTGCTCGTCGCACTGCTCGTGGGCTTCGCGCTCCAGGCCATGGGACGGTCGGGCGAGCCGGTGCTGCGCGGCGTCGAACACATCCAGAAGCTCGTCTTCCGGGTGCTCGGCATGATCATGTGGGCCGCGCCCGTCGGCGCGTTCGGCGCGATGGCCGCCGTCATCGGCGAGACCGGCGCCGACGCGCTCAAGGCGCTCGCCACGATCATGATCGGGTTCTACGTCACCTGCGCCCTGTTCATCCTGCTCGTACTCGGCACGCTGGTGCGCATGGTGGCCGGGGTCAACCTCTTCAAGCTCTTCAAGTACCTGGGCCGCGAGTTCCTGCTGATCCTCTCCACCTCCTCCTCGGAGTCCGCGCTGCCGCGGCTCATCGCGAAGATGGAGCACCTCGGGGTCAGCCGCCCGGTCGTCGGCATCACCGTCCCGACCGGCTACTCCTTCAACCTCGACGGCACCATGATCTACCTGACCATGGCCTCGCTCTTCATCGCCGACGCCATGGACCAGCCGCTCGGCATCGGCGAGCAGATCTCGCTGCTGCTCTTCATGATGATCGCGTCCAAGGGCGCGGCGGGCGTCTCCGGTTCGGGCATCGCGGTCCTCGCGAGCGGCCTCCAGTCGCATAAGCCCGCGCTCGTCGACGGCGTCGGCCTGATCATCGGCGTGGACCGTTTCATGAGCGAGGCCCGCGCCCTCACCAACTTCGCGGGCAACGCGGTGGCCACGCTGCTGATCGGCACCTGGACCAAGGAGGTCGACAAGGAGCGGGTCGCCGCAGTCCTCGCCGGTCAACTGCCTTTCGATGAACGTACGTTGGTCGATGACGGGCACGCGGACCGTGACGCGGGCGGTGACGGGGCCGAGGCGACGGAGGCCGCGGCCTCGCTGCCGGAGCGGCGGGGCGAGGGCGGCAAGGAGCCCGCGAAGGTGTAGACGCCGTTCAGGGACGAGCGCGGGGCGCCGCCCGTGACGTAACCGCTCTTGAGCGCGTACGTCGTGGGCGGCGCCCCGCGCTCATGCGTCTGCTCGCGCGCCCGGCGCTTGTGACAGGCCCGCGATGATGTCCCGCGCCCGCTCCACCGGGACGCCCGCCGAGAGCAGGGCCGTCGACGCGGCGGCGCGGCCCGCGTCCCGTGGGTCGATGAGGCCGTCGTTCACGGCCTCCATCAGGCCGAAGAGCTGCTGCTCATGGACGTACGCGAGGGCGGCGGGCGGCAGCGGGGAGGCGAAGGAGCCGTCCGCGAGGCCGAGGCGGAGCATGTCCACGCACTCCTTGCGCACCGGGGCGAGCCGCTGCCTGATGCCCTCCATCGCCACGCTGCGCTGCGCGAGGCCGACCAGGAGACGGTAGCCGTCGGCGATCTCCCAGACGGCGACCATCGAATGGGCGAGCGACTCGGCGGGGTCGTCCGACTGGGCCCGCCCGGAGGCGTGGGCGGCGGCGACCGCTTCGACCGCGCCGTCGATGAGCGCGCCGATCAGCGCCTCCCGGCTGGGGAAGTGGCCGTACACCGTCCTGCGTACGACCCCCGCGGCGCGGGCGATCTGGTCCATGGACGCGTCCGGATCGCGAAGGAGTTCGGCGAGGGCGACCTCCAGGATGCGGCGGCGGTTGGCGTCGGCTCGGCTCATGGGCTCCATTTTGCACGGCTTGCCATGGGTGGCCCCGCGACTTCGCGGACGGCTTCCCGGGGCCCGCCCCGCGACCGTTTTGCACAGCTGTGTGCAGTGGCGTAAATTGCACAGCGGTGTGTAATTGCACAGTGCTGTGCAAGGTCACCGGAATGCAAGAACGCACAGCGGCAGGGAAGGGTGAGACTTCGGTGGCTCTAGTCATGAAGCAACCGGTCGAGGAGATGAAGGGGCCGTACGCGCGCCGCTGGTGGGCGCTGGGGGTGCTCTGCCTGAGCCTGCTGATCATCGTCATGGCGAACACGGCGCTGACCGTCGCCGCCCCCGACATGACCAAGGACCTCGGCCTCTCCAGCTCCGACCTCCAGTGGGTCATCGACGGCTACACCGTCCCGTACGCGGCGCTGATGCTGCTGCTCGGCGCGATCGGTGACAAGTACAGCCGGCGCGGCGCGCTCGTGCTCGGCCTCGTCGTCTTCGGCGGCGGCGCGGTGGCGGGGTCGCTCGTCGACAGTTCGGGCGGGGTCATCGCGGCCCGTGCCGTCATGGGCCTCGGCGCGGCCATGATCATGCCGGCCACGCTCTCGCTGCTCGCGGCGACGTTCCCGAAGGGGGAGCGGGCCAAGGCCATCGTGCTGTGGACCGCCACCGCGGGCCTCGCGATCGCCGCAGGGCCGCTGGTCGCCGGCGCGCTCCTGGAGGACCACGGCTGGTCCTCGACCTTCCTGATCAACGTGCCGGTCGCCGCGCTCGCGATCGTCGGCGCCTTCGTGCTGATCCCGCCGTCCAAGGCCGGGCACCACGACCGGATCGACTACGTCGGCGGGCTGCTCTCCGTCGTCTGGACCGGCGCGCTCGTCTACATGATCATCCAGGGTCCGCACTTCGGCTGGGACGCCAAGGCGATCTCCGCGGCGGTCGTCGCGGGCGTGGGCCTGGTGGCGTTCGTCGCCTGGGAGCTGCGCCACCCGCACCCCATCCTGAACGTCCGCCGCTTCCTGGACCGCCGCTTCGCGGGCTCGAACCTCGCGGTGGCGCTGTTCTTCCTCGCGGTCTTCGGCGCGTTCTACTACCTGACCCAGCACCTCCAGTTCGTCCTCGGCTACAACCCGCTGGAGACGGGCGTGCGCATGCTGCCGCTCGCGGGCGCGGTCTTCGTCGGCTCGGCGCTCACGGGCTTCCTCACGCCGCGCATCGGCATGAAGATCACCGTGTCGGCGGGCATGGTCGCGGGCACGGTGGCGCTGGCGCTGCTCACGCAGGTCGACGCCTCGTCCTCGTACGGGGACTTCGTCGCCCCGCTGATCGTCCTCGGCCTGGCCATCGGCCTCGCGCTCTCGCCCTGCACCGACGCGATCATGGGGGCGTTCCCCGAGTCGGAGCTGGGGGTCGGCGGCGCGGTCAACGACACCTCGCTCGAGCTGGGCGGTTCGCTCGGCATCGCCATCCTCGGCTCGGTGCTGGCCAGTTCGTACTCCTCGAAGCTCGAGGACGCGGCCTCGGCCTCCGGCGCCAAGCTGCCCGACGGCACGCTGGACACCGCCCAGGACTCGGTCGGCGCGGGCTACGCGGTCGCCCAGGGCATCGGCGAGAAGGCGCACGCGACGGCCGAGAAGGCGGCCCACGCGGGCTCCCAGCAGGAGGCCGCGCAGCTGAAGGCGCAGGCCGAGCAACTGACGCAGGGCGCGGGCAAGATGGCGGACGCGGTCACCTCCGCGTTCTCGGACGCGGTGGCGCACACGAGCCTCGTCGGTGCGGTGATCCTCGGGGTCGGGACGGTGCTGGTGGCGGTGCTGCTGCCGCGCAAGGGCCGGGACGCGCAGGCCCAGGAGGCCGACGCGCAGACCTCGGAGGCCGACGCGCAGGCCTCGGAGGCCGACGCGCAGGCCTCGGAGGCCGACGCGCAGGCCTCGGAGGCCACCACCGCCGGGGCCGGCCGCAAGAAGTAAGTAACACCCCTGCCGGGGCAGGGGGTTCGACCGCAGGAGAGTCCCGTTTCGGGGCGTGCCCGTCGGCACGCCGCCGGGACTTCTCCGCGATCGGGCCTCCTGCCCCGTTGTGCGTTCGGGAGCCACCTCCGGGGCTGTGGCCAGGAGTTATGCTGCGCCGCAAGTACAGGGGAGGGAACGCGCCATGAGTTTTCGCAGGTTGTTCGGGATGGGCGGCAGGGGCGGCGACCAGGAACCGCCGGAGATCGACACCCAGATCACCACGCTCAACCCGATGCCCGGCCGGGCCGTCGAGGGGGAGGTCATCCTCAAGGGCGGCGGCCAGGGCCTCAAGATCGACTTCCTCAACCTCGACGTCGTCGCCAAGGCCTATGACTACGACGGCTCGGTGGGGGAGGACGAGCTGACCAACCTCTCCACCGGCCGCTACGAATTCACGGTGGCGCCCGGCGCGGAGGAGCGGGTGCCCTTCAAGGGAACCCTGCCCTGGGAGTGCCCGGTCACCGAACTCCGGGGCCAGGCCCTCGGTGTCGACATGTCGCTGACCACCCGGCTCGAGTGGGAGTCGGAGTCGCCGGTCAGGGACGTGGACTTCCTGCACATCGCGGCCCCGCCGGTGTTCGAGGCGGTCCTGGACGTGTTCGGCGAGGAGGGCTACCTCGTCGAGGGCTCGCGTCTGGTCGACGAGTACATCCCCGACGTCGAAGCGCGCAGGGGTCTGCACCAGATCTTCTTCCTCGGCTCTCCCGCGCGGGGCGCGGACCGCTTCGGGGAGCTGGAGGTCGTCTTCCTCCAGAACGTCGTCGGCGTCCTGGTCTTCGTGCGCCGCGCGGCCCGCTCCACGTTCAGCTGGTCGGAGAAGCCTCCGGCGCGTTCCTTCGCGGTCGCGCACCACGAGGCGGGCGAGGCCGACCTCGGCGCGCGCGTCCGCAAGGCGCTGGAACAGCTGGCGCTCATAGACGGGTAGCCGGGGCCCGGTGCCGCCCCGGGTGTCGGTGCCGTGTCCCCGGGGCCCGGTGCCGGCCCCCGC
>NZ_WMBF01000233.1:0-9626 GCF_019400875.1 Streptomyces anatolicus
GTGCAGGGCCCCCGCCCGCAGCGCCGCCCGCACGACCCCCGCGTCCCGCGCGGCCGTGATGAACAGGGCGTCCACCGGCTCCCGCCCCGGGTCCCGCTCCTCGGCCGCCCGCAGCTCCCGCAGCACCGCGATCCCGTCCATGTCGGGCAGATAGATGTCGAGGAGCACGAGGTCGGGACGGAGCCGCTCGGCCGCCCCCAGCGCCTCGGCGCCGCTGTGGGCGACGCCGGCCACGGTGAATCCGTCCACCGCGGCGACGTACCGGCTGTGCAGCCTGGCGACCATGAAGTCGTCGTCCACCACCAGGACCCTTGTCATCGCCGCAGGCTAAGGGGCCACGGGCGACGGGCGCGATCACAGGACCACAACGACCACAACGACCGTTGATTCCGCAAGAGAGACAGGTCGTCGACGCCCGGGCAACATGTGGCCACCTCACATCCCCGCCCACTCCGACGTTACCGACAGGTGGTGGCACACGTGCGCCCACGCACCCTCCTCGCCCTGCTCGGCGCCGCCCTGCTCGTGCTCGTGGCGCCACCCCTGCTCACCCCGGGCAGCGGCACAGCGACCGGCACGCAGATCCCCGGCCTGCGCCTCATGGTCCCCAACACGCCCGGCGGCGGCTACGACATCACCGCCCGCACCGCCGCGAAGAACGCCGAGGACGCGGAACTCACCCACAACATCGAGGTGTTCAACCTCCCCGGCGCGGGCGGCACCGTCGGCCTGACCCGACTCGTCGGCGAGCACGGCAACGGCAGGCTCGCCATGTCCATGGGGCTCGGCGTCGTCGGCGCCGCCCGCTCCAACCACTCCCCGAAGACCCTCGCCGACACCACCCCGATCGCCCGGCTCACCGAGGAGCAGGACGTCGTCGTGGTCGCCAAGGACTCCCCGTACAAGAACATCGACCAGCTCATCACCGCCTGGAAGAAGAACCCCGGCAAACTGCCCGTCGGAGGCGGCTCCGCACCCGGCGGACCCGACCACCTCGCCCCGATGCTGATGGCGCGCGCCGCCGGAATCGACCCGAAGAAGGTCAACTACGTCCCCTTCGACGGCGGCGGCGAACTGCTCGCCTCCATCCTCGGCAGCAAGGTCTCCTTCGGCGTCTCCGGAGTCGGCGAATACCTGGACCAGATCAAGTCGGGGGAGCTGCGCCTGCTCGCCGTGACCGGCCCGAAGCGGGTGCGCGGCCTGGCCGGACCCACCCTCAAGGAGTCCGGCTACGACGTGGACTTCACCAACTGGCGCGGCATCGTCGCCCCGCCCGGGCTCAGCGACGCCGAACGCGAGAAGCTCACCGAGCTGTTCCGCGAGTTGCACGCCTCACCCGAGTGGAAGAAGTCCCTCAGGACGAACGGCTGGGACGACGCCTTCCTGACCGGCGACAAGTTCGGCGACTTCCTTGACGCCCAGGACAAGCGCGTCGTATCCGTGCTGAAGGAGCTGGGACTGTGACCGCGACCGACACGCCCCCCGCGGAGCGGAGCCGCCGCGACTGGCTGCGCGAGCACTCCGAACTCGGCGTCTGCGTCCTCCTGTCGCTCCTCGGCGCGCTCGTCCTCACCGACGCGCTCGCCATGGACGTGGAGATCACCCAGCGTGGCCCCATCGGCCCGAAGACCGTGCCGGTCGCCGTCGGCACCGGCCTCCTCGTCGTCGCCCTGCTGCTCGCCGTCGACGTACTGCGCGGCGGCCGGGGTGAGGCCGAGGGAGGCGAGGACATCGACCTGTCCGAACCCGCCGACTGGCGCACCGTGCTCCTCCTCGCGGGCGTCTTCCTCGCCACCGCCGTCCTCATCGAACCCCTCGGCTTCCCCGTCGCCGGCGCACTGCTCTTCTGGGGCTCCGCGTACGCGCTCGGCAGCCGCCACCTCGACCGCGACCCGCTCATCGCCGCAGGCCTCTCCGTCCTCACCTACGTGATCTTCAACAACCTGCTCGGCGTGCCCCTGCCGGGCGGCCCCCTGATGGGAGTGCTGTGACATGAACGCCTTCCACTCCCTCATCGACGGCTTCGGAACGGCCCTCACCCCGCTGAACCTCCTGTGGGCGGCGGTCGGCGTGCTCCTGGGCACCGCCATCGGCGTCCTGCCCGGCATCGGCCCCGCCATGGCCGTCGCCCTGCTGCTCCCCGTGACGTACGGACTCGAACCGACCGGCGCCTTCATCATGTTCGCGGGCATCTACTACGGGGCGATGTTCGGCGGCTCGACGACCTCGATCCTGCTCAACACCCCCGGCGAGAGCGCCGCCGTCGTCGCCGCCATGGAGGGCCACCCGATGGCCAGGGCGGGGCGGGGCGCGCAGGCCCTCGCGGCCGCCGCCATCGGCCACTTCGCGGGCGGCATGATCGGCACGCTCCTGCTCGTCGCGCTCGCGCCGACCGTCGCCGACCTCGCCGTCGGCATCGGCGCCCCCGACTACTTCGCGATCATGGTGCTCGCGTTCGTCGCCGTCACCTCGGTCCTCGGCTCCTCCCGCGTGCGCGGCCTCGCCTCGCTCCTGATCGGCCTGACGATCGGCCTGGTCGGCCTGGACCAGATGACGGGACAGCAGCGGCTCACCCTCGGCTCGCTCCAACTCGCCGACGGAATCGACGTGGTGATCGTCGCGGTCGGCCTCTTCGCGATCGGTGAGGCCCTGTGGGTCGCCGCGCACCTGCGCCGCACCAGCGCCGACGCGATCCCCGTCGGCCGGCCCTGGCTCGGCAGGAAGGACGTACGCCGCACCTGGAAGTCATGGCTGCGCGGCCCGCTCATCGGCTTCCCGTTCGGCGCGATCCCGGCGGGCGGCGCGGAGATCCCGACCTTCCTCTCCTACGTCACCGAGAAGCGGCTCTCCGAGCACAAGGAGGAGTGGGGCAAGGGCGCCATCGAGGGCGTCGCGGGCCCCGAGTCGGCGGCGTCCGCGTCGGCGGCCGGCACCCTCGTCTCCATGCTGACGCTCGGCCTGCCCACCACCGCGGTCGCCGCGGTGATGCTCGCCGCCTTCCAGCAGTACGGGATACAGCCCGGCCCGCTGCTCTTCGAACGTGAACCCGACCTGGTGTGGGGTCTGATCGCGTCCCTGTTCGTGGGGATGGTGCTGCTGCTGGCCCTGAACCTCCCCCTCGCCCCTCTCTGGGCGAAGCTGCTGCGCGTCCCGCGGCCCTACCTCTACGCGGGCATCCTGTTCTTCGCGGCCGTCGGCGCCTACGCGGTCGGCGGCGAACCGGCCGACCTCGTCATCCTGCTCGCCATCGGCCTCATCGGCTTCGGCATGCGGCGCTACGGACTGCCCGTCCTGCCCGCCGTCATCGGCGTCATCCTCGGCCCCAACGCCGAGCAACAGCTGCGCCGGGCCCTCCAGATCAGCGACGGCGGCATCGGCGGGCTCGTCGACACGCCATTCTCCGTGACGGTGTACGGCCTCATCGTGCTGATCGTGGCGTGGCCCTTGCTGAGCAAGGCGCTGACGAAGGCGAAGGCGCGGGCGCGGAGTCGTGACGGTGGCGCCTGACGGGGCTCACCCGTCGGGCCACCAGGTCCGCTGGATGTCCTTGCGGACCTCCGGCCTCTCCCGCGGCCGGACCTCGGCCTCTTGGCGTTCCCGCACCCGGCGGCTGACGGGCCTGACCGCGGGCTTGTGCGTGGTGACTCGGCGCATGGCTGCCTCCCTGCCTTACCGATGTCCATCGAAGCCCCGTGCTAGACCTCCGCGGGCCGCCTTTTTGATCGAACACCGTTCGCGGCGGTGCCGGGGCCCGTTGTCAGTGGGGGATGCCACGATCGGGACATGACGCTGAACGAGCCCGCCGCGGAGGCCGACCGGGTCGGAGCGCGGCCAATGACACCCGCCGCCCCGCACCGGCACACGGAGGTCGTCGACGTCCACCTGATCCTGCGCCGAGGGGACGGGGTCCTGCTGGCCCGCCGCGCCAACACCGGGTACGGCGACGGGCTGTGGAACCTCCCCTCGGGGCACGTGGAGGACGGCGAGGACGTCCGCGCGGCGATGATCCGCGAGGCGCGCGAGGAGATCGGCCTCCACCTCACCCCGGCGGACCTGCGCGCGGAAGCGGTCGTCCAGCACCGGGGGCCCGGCGAAGCGCCGCGCATGGGCTGGTTCTTCACCGCGGAGTACGGCGCGGGCGGCGAGCCCTTCAACGCCGAACCGCACAAGTGCGCGGAGCTGACCTGGCACACCCTCACGGCCCTGCCGCACGACATGGTGGCGTACTGCCGCGAGGGCCTGACCTCCTGGCGCAGAGGCGACCGCTTCACGGTGCACTGGCAGCCGGACGACACCTCCATCGCCTACGACCCCGAGCACCCCACCGCCGCCATCCCACTGGGCCCGCGATGAGCGGGCACGCCGGCTGGGGGATGGCGTCAGAGTGTGGGCAGGAGGTTCTTGCGGGCCAGGGACTCCAGTTCCGTGAGCGCGCGGCGGGCCGCCGTGGCCGCCGGGGGGTCCGTGGTGGGCAGGCCGCTCGCCTCGAACTCGTCCTCGTCCAGGCGCAGTACGGTGCTCGCGTCCGCCGAGCACCACAGGTCGAGGTCCAGGTCCTCCACCGTGAGGGTCGCGCCGTCACGGACCGCGGGGCGCGTCACGTCGCAGTACCAGCCCTTGAGCGTGCCGTCGGCGGCGTACACCTCCTTGACCGCGTACCAGCGGTCGCGCCAGTAGTGCTCGGTGAAGACGTCGCCCGGCTCGAAGCGGACGAAGCCGAAGTCGCGGACGCCGGGCGCCGCCCAGGGGGCGCGGACCGTGATCCGTGTGCCGTCGTCGTGGAGGAGTTCCGCCGGGTAGCGGATCTTGGTGCGGCCCGCCTTGACGAGGGCGATCTCCACGGTGGCGGGGCGGTGCCCGTCAGATGAGGTCCCGGACATGGCGCACCTCCGTCCCGCAGATCTCGTAACCGAACCACCGGTTGATCGCCAGCATCGGTTCGTTGCCTGCGTCGTTGCCCGTGAACGCCTCCGTGCAGCCGGCCGCGCGGGCGCGGTGCAGGGAGTCGTTCTTGGCGAGCTTGGCGAGGCCCCGGCCGCGGTGGGCGCGCGCGGTGCCCGTCATCCCGGAGCCGTAGCGGCCCGCGCCGTCCGTGCTGGGCAGGGTGAAGGCGGCGGGGCGGCCGTCCACCAGGGCCACCGTGGTCAGCTCATGGCTGACCAGCGGATGGTGCCAGGTCTCGGCGAGCCAGTGCTCGTAGTCCGTGAACTCCGCGCCCACGTCGCTCGGTTCGTCCGCCACGGTCTCCGCGTCGAGCGCGAAGAGCGGCCGCGGGTCCCGCGCGAACACCGACCCGCTGACCAGCTCCACCCCCGCGGGCGGCGCCTGGTGGGGCGGCAGCGTGCCGTGCGCCAGGTCGAGCCGGAGGAAGTGCGCGCGACGGCTCGCGCGGTAGCCGCGGCGGGCGGCGAAGGCGAGGTTCGCGGGATCGTCGAGCACCCAGGAGTAGACGGTCGTGGCGCCCTCTCCCGCCAGATACTCCTCCGCGGTGCGCAGCAGAAGCGTGCCCGCCCCGGCGCCGAGCCGCCTCGGATGCACATAGACGTTGGCGAAGCCCTGGCCGGGCTCGGGGCTGTCGTGGGCGACGCCCACCTGCGCCGTGCCGATGATCTCGCCGTCGACCTCGGCGACCAACTGCCGGTAGCGGGCGTCGGGATGGGCGTGCGCGCGGTCGAACGCGACCGACTCCGGGGTGGCGAGCATGGCGGGCACGCACGCCCGGCGTACGGAGGCGAAGCCCGCGTCGTCCGCGGTGGAGGCCGGGGCATCGGAGCTGAGGGCTCGGACGATCACAGTCATGGGGCCGCACGGTACGCGGGGCGCGCGCCGGGGTGCCTCCCATTTTCCGGCCCGTACGGGAGAATCGCCCCGTGACTTTGAAGATCGACATCGATGAGGGCGCGGGCGACGCGCCGTACGAGCAGGTGCGGGCCCAGATCGCCGGGCAGGCGCGGTCGGGCGCGCTGCCCGTCGGCTACAAACTGCCCACGGTACGGGGGCTCGCCCAGACGCTGGGCCTCGCGGCGAACACGGTGGCCAAGGCGTACCGGGCACTTGAGGCCGACGGCGTCATCGAGACCCGGGGCCGCAACGGCACCTTCGTCGCCGCGGCCGGGGACGCCGCGGCGAAGGAGGCGTCCACCGCCGCGCAGTCGTACGCCGAGCGGGTCAGACGGCTCGGCCTCTCCGAGGAGGACGCGCTGGCCGCGGTGCGGGACGCGGTGCGCGCGGCGTACGGGACGTCCGGGTAGAGACCCGGGTTGAGACTTCCCGACCCAAGAGCACAACAGTACAAGGGGATCAGCGCTCAAAGTCTCAACCGGTATTTCAAAGATACGATCGAGATTCATGAGCAGCGAGAAAACGCGGGAAAGCCGGGAAAGCAAGGCAAGCCGGGAAAACAAGGGCGTTCAGGAATTCACGCTGAGCGAAGAGGACCGCCGCTCCGTCACTCTCTGGGCCGTCACCTGCGCCACCAGGGCGCTGCCGCTCTTCGAGGCGAGGGCGCCCTCCGACACCCGTCCGCGCGAGGCGGTCGAGGCCGCGAGGGCCTTCGCGCTCGGCGACCGGCGGACGGTGCGGCTGCGCACCGCCGCCTGGGGCGCGTACGCGGCCGCCCGCGAGGTCGGCGATCCGGCCGCCGCGGCCGCCGCACGCGCCGCGGGTGGCGCGGCGGGCGCCCCCTACCTGCACCCGCTGGCCACCCCGCACCAGCTGAAACACGTCCTCGGGCCCGCGATGTACCAGGCGCGGGCCCGCGAGTGCGCCGAGGGCGACGACCCCGGCGTCGGTGACGAGGAGGTCCGCTGGGCGCTGGAGCGGGTGCCGCCGGAGGTCCGCGTGGTGGTCGCGCGGATGCCGGCCGGCAGACCGGGCCGCACCCGGCTCGGCGCCCTCCACCGCCGGCTCGAAGCGGGCCTGCGGGCCTGCCGCGAGGGCTACAGATAGAGCCCCGCGTCAGCGCCCTCCCGCTGATCAGGGACCGAAGTGGGCGACGTACCCCGGCGCAGCGCGAAGAGTTCGGCGAGGGTGGCGCCCTCACGGGGGACGCCCTCCTCCGTGCCGAGCCACTCCACCGCCTCCGGCCGGGTCAGCGCGCCGACCTCGATGCGGGCCAGGCACCGGCCGGGCCGCACGACCGCGGGGTGCAGCCGCTCCAGGTCCTCGTTGGTGGTGACGCCGACCAGGACGTTGCGTCCCTGGCCGAGGAGGCCGTCCGTGAGGTTGAGCAGCCGCGAGAGCGCCTGCCCCGCCGTGTGCTTCGCCTCGCCGCGGATCAACTCGTCGCAGTCCTCCAGGAGCAGCAGCCGCCAGCGCCCCTTGGACGTCCCGTCGTCCTCGCCGATCGCGATGTCCATCAGATAGCCGACGTCACTGAACAACCGCTCCGGGTCCAGGACGCAGTCCACCTGGCACCAGTCCCGCCACGACCGCGCGAGCGTCCGCAGCGCCGACGTCTTGCCCGTGCCCGGCGGGCCGTGCAGGAGCAGCAGGCGCCCCGAGATGGACTCGGGGACCGTCTTCATCAGCTTGTCCATGGCGTCGGCGACCGGGGCCGTGTAGTTGGGCCGCACCTCTTCCCACGTGCCGGCCGAGATCTGCCGCGTGGTGCGGTGCGGGCCGCGCCGCGGCGAGACGTACCAGAACCCCATGGTCACGTTCTCCGGCTGGGGCTCAGGCTCGTCCAGCGCGCCGTCCGTGGCCTGCTTCAGGACCTTCTCCGCGAGGTCGGCGCCGGTCGCCGTGACCGTGACGTCCGCGCCCCGGTTCCAGCGGGAGACCAGCAGCGTCCACCCCTCGCCCTCGGCGAGCGTCGCGCTGCGGTCGTCGTCACGGGCCGCCCGCAGCACCCGCGCCCCGGGCGGCAGCAGTGTGCGGCCCTTCTTGACGCGTTCGATGTTCACGCTGTGCGAGAAGGGCTGCTCGCCCGTCGCGAAGCGGCCGAGGAACAGCGCGTCCACGACATCCGACGGCGAGTCGCTGTCGTCGACGTGGAGCCGGATCGGCAGGGCGTCGTGAGGGTTGGCTGACATGCCGACATGATCCGCCACGCACGCGCTCCCGCGCACCCCGTTTCCCCGGGGTGACCCCCTCGCGCTGTCCGCGCTTCCGGGCGCCGTTGCCGCAGCGAAGAGCCTTGGTGCGGAACCTGTCCTACCGCCCTCCCCCACCGATACGCTTGTCGCTGATGGGACGTCATGGGTGGTTTTCAGGGGCACGGCGGTGGCGCCTCACCGCACTGCTCGGAGTCTGTCTGGCTGTACTGGCCCTGGTGATCACGTTGCTCAACACACTGCCCGAGGACGGCGGCAGCACCGCCGGCACCACTCCGGACGGCGACAAGGTGCACGGCACCCCCGCGGTCCCGTCCGGCGAACCGGAACCGGAGACCGGGTGGGGCTTCACCCACACCCAGTACAGCGCGGACGAGGGCGAGACGGACGCGGTCGAGCGCGTCCGCGCCGAGCTGGCCGCCCAGGGGCGGCCCATCCCGCAGATCCAGCACATCATGGGCTGGGGCGCAGGCAATCCGGAACCGGTCGACGGCCGCTACGACTTCTCCGACATGGACCGCAGGATCGACTTCGTCCGGGCGAGCAAGGGCACGCCCGTGGTCACGCTGTGCTGCGCCCCCGACTGGATGAAGGGCGGCGAGCCGGGCGCGGAGAACACCGACTGGAGCCAGGAGGCCCTGGAGACCGCCCCGGAGCCCGCGCACTACGACGACTTCGCACGGCTCGCCGCGACGGTCGCCAAGCGCTACCCCGACGTACGCCACTTCATCGTCTGGAACGAGTTCAAGGGCTTCTGGAACGACGAGAAGGCCCGCTGGGACTACGAGGGATACACCGAGCTGTACAACCTCGTCCACGAAGAGCTGAAGAAGGTCAACAAGGACATCATGGTCGGCGGCCCCTACCTGGTCATGGACAGCATCGACCCCCGCCAGACCGAGAACGCCTCGCAGGTGGAAGGCCCTTGGGGCCGCCTCGACCAGCGGCCCCTGGACGCCTTCACGTACTGGAACGAGCACAAGAGGGGCGCGGACTTCATCGTCGTCGACGGCGCCAGCTACACCGCGGACGACGAGCTGCTGCCCGACGAGTTCAAGGCCACCGAGAAGTTCACGGCCGTCGGCGAGTGGGTGCGCGAGCGGACTGGCGACCTGCCCTTGTGGTGGGCCGAGTACTACGTGGAGCCCGGCGACAGCCAGGACAACCGCGACGACTGGTCCGAGGCGCACCGCGTGGCCGTCCACGCGTCGGGCCTGATGGCGATCGCCCGCGGCGGCGCCACCAGCGGCTTCTACTGGAACCCGCAGAAGCGGGACGCCAAGTGCGCGGGCTGCCTGTGGACGGCCACCCAACTGGCCGACGGCGGCGTCAAGTTGCCGATGCTGGAACTCATCGAGCGGTTCGGCAAGGAGTTCGGGCCCGGCACCAGGTACGAGACGGTGACGGTCGCCGCCGACGACCGCGCGCACGTCCGCGTCCTCGCCGACGATGCGGCGGTCCTCGTGGTCAACACCCTCGACCGGCAGATCAGCACCAAGGTCGACGGGCAGCGCCTCACCATGAAGGGGTACGAGGTGAAGTGGCTCAAGCGCTGAGCCACCCGCCCCGCAC
>NZ_WMBF01000234.1:0-9622 GCF_019400875.1 Streptomyces anatolicus
CCCTCCGCCCTCGCCGAGCTTCGGGAAGTCGATGACGCGGGGCGGGCCTGCGTGCCGTATGTCGATTTTGAGGGCGGGGACCCGTTGCGGTGCTGTCTGCGGGCCGTCGCGCCCGGGGAGCGTGTCGCCCTCGTGTCGTACGCGCCCCTGCGCCGCTGGGCCGCCGCGAACGGGGCCGAGCCCGGGGCCTATGACGAGCAGGGGCCCGTCTTCATCCACGCCGCCCCCTGCGAGGGCCCCGCCCCGGCGCGCGACGGCTACCCCTACTCCCGGGCCGGGGCCCTGCGGACGGTCCGGCGGTACAACGCCCAGGGACGGATCATCGGGGGGCGGCTGCTTGAGATACCGGAGGACGAGACGCGGGGGTTCGACGCCGCGTTCGAGGAGGCCTTCGCCGACCCGGAGGTCGCCCTCGTGCACGTCCGCGCCGTCGAGTACGGCTGCTTCCACTTCGAGGTGCGCCGGGACGCCGGCACCGGCGCCGACGTCTGATCAGGCCTCGGCGGACCCGTCGGTCAGCGCCCGCGCGAACTCCCTTACCCGTGCCGTCTCCCCGTCCCGGTGCCACACCATCCCCAGCACCGAGTCCGGCAGCCCCTCGACCGGCACGAAGACGACGTCCCTGCGGCCGTGGTACTCCGCCGTCGGGCGGCACAGCAGCATCGCGCCCCGGTCCGCCGCCACCAGCGTCAGCCCTTCCTGGAGCGTGCGGACCGAGGGAGCGGGGGTGTCGGAGGGGGCGTGCGCCGTACGCCAGTACGCGGGTGCCGGCGCGGTCGCCGAGATCAGCGGGGTCCCCGCCAGCTCCGCCGCGCCGAGCGAGGCCCGCCCCGCGAAGGCGTGCCGCACCGAGACGGCGACGGTCTGCCGCTCGCTGGAGAAGACCGGGCCGAGCACCAGGTCCGGCTCGGCGACCGGCAGCAGCACGATCGCCGCGTCCACGTCACCGCCGCGCACCGCCCCGAACGGGTCGGCGAAGGGGATCTCCACGATCTCCGTCAGACAGGCGGGATGCCGGGTCTGGAAGGCCGCGATCGCCTCCATCAGGCGGGCGTCCGCCGTCCCCTGGAAGCCGATCCGCAGCGTGCCCTCCACGCCCCGCGCCGCCGCCCTCGCCCGATCGACGGTCGATGCCAACCCCTCGTACGCGGGGCGCAGTTCGGCCAGGAACCGTTCGCCGAGCGGGGTCAGCGCCACCCTGCGGCTCGTACGCTTCACCAGGCGGGCGCCGATCCTGCGCTCCAGGGCGGCGAGCAGCTGGCTGACGCGGCTCTGCGAGACGTACAGGCGTTCGCCAGCCCGTCCGAAGTGCAGCTCATCGGCGAGCGCGAGGAAGCACTCCAGCTCCCGCATCTCAAGCCCGCTCATCCCCGCGCCCCTCCCGCATCCCGTGTCACTCCCATCGATGAGCCTCGCTCATACAAGGGTGAGATCTTCGGCGTTGTTCCCCGACCGGCCGCGGCACACGCTGGATGACATGTCTCAGAGCACCCAACTCCCCCCACCCCAGGCAGCACCGCCGCGACAGCGGGGCGGCCTCGCCGTCGTCGCCGTGGCGAGCGCCACCTTCTCCGTCGTCACCACCGAGATGCTCCCCGTCGGCCTCCTCACCTCCCTCGGCTCGGGACTGCGCGTCTCGGACGGCACCGCCGGTCTCGCCGTCACCCTGCCCGGCCTCGTCGCGGCGCTCGCCGCGCTGCTGCTGCCCGTCGCGGTGCGTCGCGCGGACCGGCGTACGGTCCTGTGTGTGCTGATGGCGCTCCTCGCCGCCGCCAACCTCGCCTCCGCGCTCGCCCCTGCCTTCGGCGTCCTGCTCGCCGCGCGCGTCCTTGTCGGTGTCTGCATCGGTGGCGTGTGGGCCATCGCGGCCGGGCTCGGGGTGCGGCTGGTCCGGGAAGAGGCCGCGGGGCGGGCCACCGCGGTGATCTTCAGCGGGATCGCGGTGGCGTCCGTACTCGGCGTCCCCGCGGGCACGCTCCTCGGCGAACTGGCCGGCTGGCGCTGGGGTTTCGCGGCCCTCGCCGTGCTCGCCCTGGCCGTCGCGGGGCTGCTCGCCGCGGTGCTGCCCGCGCTGCCCGCCCGCGAGGGAGTCGGCCTCGGCGCCTTCGCGGGCCTGCTGCGGATCGGGCGGCTGCGGGCCGGGCTGCTCGCCGTCACCCTCCTGGTGACCGGGCACTTCGCCGCGTACACCTACGTACGCCCCGTCCTCGAACGTGTCCCCGGCATCGGCGCGGGGCTGATCAGCGGCCTGCTCCTCGCCTACGGAACGGCCGGCATCGTCGGCAACTTCGCGGGCGGCGCCGTCGCGGCCCGCGATCCCCGCAGGGCGCTGCTCGGCATCTCCGCCGGGCTCGGCGCGGTCGTGCTGCTCCTTGTGCCCGCGGGCGGCTCCCTCGCCGCGTCGGCCGCGCTGCTCGTCGCCTGGGGCCTGGCCTACGGCGGGGTCTCGGTCTCCGCCCAGAACTGGGTGATGGCCGCCGCGCCGCACGCCCGCGAGGCCGCGTCGGCGCTCTTCGCCGGGGTGTTCAACGTGGCGATCGCGCTCGGCGCCTTCGCGGGCGGCCGGGTCGCGGACAGCCGCGGCGCCGGTGACGCGCTGTGGTTGGGCGGCGGACTCGCGGGGCTCGCGTTGGTGGCCGTGGCATGCGCGAAGGGCGTACGGCAAGGGCGTGCGTGAAAGGACGTACGTGAAAGGGGCGGCCACCCGGCGAAGGGCGACCGCCCCCTTTCAGGGCGTGGCCGGGGTCAGCCCTTCAGCTCGGCCGCCACCAGCTCCGCGATCTGCACGGCGTTCAGCGCCGCGCCCTTGCGGAGGTTGTCGTCGGAAATGAAGAACGCGAGGCCGTTCTCGACCGTCTCGTCGTTGCGGATGCGGCCCACGAAGGAGTCGTCCTTGCCCGCGGCGACCAGCGGCGTGGGCACGTCCGTGACGACGACGCCCTCGGCCTCCGAAAGCAGCTCGGTGGCGCGCTCGGGGCTGAGCGGGCGCGCGAAACGGGCGTTGACCTGGAGGGAGTGGCCGGTGAAGACGGGCACGCGCACACACGTGCCGGAGACCTTCAGCTCCGGGATCTCCAGGATCTTGCGCGATTCGTTGCGCAGCTTCTGCTCCTCGTCGGTCTCGTTCAGACCGTCGCCGACGATGGAGCCCGCCATCGGCAGGACGTTGTACGCGATCGGCGCCACGTACTTGTCCGGCTCGGGGAAGTCGACCGCCGAGCCGTCGTGCGTGAGCTTCGGAGCGTCCTCGCCGACCTTCTTGATCTGCTCGAACAGCTCGTCGACACCGGCGAGACCGGAACCGGAGACCGCCTGGTAGGTGGCGACGACCAGCGCTTCGAGGCCCGCCTCGGCGTGCAGCGGCTTGAGGACGGGCATCGCGGCCATCGTCGTGCAGTTCGGGTTGGCGATGATGCCCTTGGGGCGGTTGGCCACCGCGTGCGGGTTGACCTCGGAGACGACAAGGGGGACCTCGGGGTCCATGCGCCAGGCCGAGGAGTTGTCGATCACGACCGCGCCCTGAGAGGCGACCCGCTCGGCGAGCGCCTTGGAGGTGGCGCCACCGGCCGAGAAGAGCACGATGTCCAGGCCGGAGTAGTCGGCCTCGGAGGCGTCCTCGACGGTCACGCCGTCCACCACCGTGCCGGCGCTGCGGGCCGAGGCGAACAGGCGCAGCTCGTCGACGGGGAACTTCCGCTCGACGAGGATCTTGCGCATGACCTTGCCGACCTGACCGGTGGCTCCGACGATTCCGACCTTCACAGGGACTTCCTCCGTATGTGCGTGCGGCCTCGTGACCTCGGCCGGTCTGTAGGGGGTGGCTCCATCATGCGTCTGTCCGGGCCCGGCTTGTCCAATCCATTGTCCGAGGTGCGGGACGCCACATCCGCCCGCCCCCGCCGTGAACGTTCCGGGCCGCTGTGGCGTCGTAGGGGAAACGGGGGGACGGGAGGGCGACCTTGCTGCGCAGGAGAGTGCGCCGCGCGCCACTGGGGCAGGCGGCGGATCCGCTGGACGCGGCTCAGGAGGACCGGGTGCGGGCGGTGCTCGCGCTCGGCGGGGTGCCGCACGCCGATCTGCCGGACGGGGTGCAGCAGGTCAGGCTGAAGCTCTTGGAGCGGGCCGCCGACGGGCGCGAGGCGCCGCGTGACGTCTCCGCGTGGGCGGCGGTCGTCGCCTCCAACCTCGCCATGGACTGGCACCGGGCCCGGCGCAGGCAGGAGCGGCTCGGCGAACGGCTCTCCGTGCTGTGGCGGGAGGCGGTCGACGAGGACGGCGCGGAGTCGCGGGCGCTGTCGATGGCGGTGGCGCAGGGGCTCGGCGAGCTGCCGGACGCCCAGCGCCAGGTGGTGGTGCTGCGCTTCTACGCCGATCTGCCGGTGCGGGCGATCGCCGAGGAGCTGGGCATCCCGGAGGGCACGGTCAAGAGCAGGCTGCACACGGCGGTACGGCTCCTGCGGGCGCGGCTGCGCGAAGGGGAGGTGGTGTGAGGGTGCCCGGCAAGGAGGACGGAGACCTGGACGGTTTCGAGGCGCTGATGGCGGCGATCACGGGCGACCCCGTGCCGGAGGAGGCGCTGCGGGACCCCGCCTTCGCCGCCGAGCACGCGGCGGCCGTGGCGGACGTGGCGCTGCTGCGGGAGCGGCTCGGGATCCTCGGCGAGGCGCTCGCGGCCCCCGCCGAGCCTCCGAAGACAGTCGTTCCGCTCCGGCCCGCGAACCGGGTTCCCGCACGGGGTGCCCGCGCACGAGGTGCCCGGGGCCGCCTGGTCACCGCCCTCGGCGCGGCCGCGGTGACGGCCACCGCCGCGCTGGTCGGAGGGCTCGGCTGGCTGGCGGTGAACGGGCCCGGCGCGGGCGACGACATGGACTCGGGCGGCGGGGCGAAGGACGCGGCGGCCGGGCAGAGCAGGCAGGACGCGGAAGGAGGGGACACGGACGCGGAGGACACCGACGGAAGGGACGCCAAGCTCTCCCCGGAAGGCTTCGTCGCCTGCTCGCGGCTGATCGTGGAGGGCGAGGTCACGGCGGTCGAGCCGGTGCCGGGCGCGGGGCGGGACCGGATCACGCTCGACGTGAGCCGCTACTACAAGCCGGAGTCCGGGGACCGGACGATCACCTTCCCCATGGACGACGACGTGGACCCGCCCCTGGACAAGGGCGACCGCGTCCTGATCACCATCCCCCGGGGCGAGACCCACCCCGACAACTGGCCCACCGGCAAGGACCGCGACAGCCTGCGCCGCACGGTCCTCAAGGCCCTGCCGGGCGCGGCGAAGGTCTCGTGCGAGAGCCGATGAAAAAGCGCCGGGTGGGCTCGACCGAGCCCGCCCGGCGCCTCAGGACACCGCTAGACCTACTGGACCTACGGCGTGACCTTCTCGATCTTCACGCTGCCGTTGCCCGCGACCGTGCCACCCGCGTTCACGAGCGACACCTCGCCGAACAGCTCACGGCCCTCGGCGGCCGGGGCCTTCGCCTCGACCTTGGCCTCGACCTGCGCCGAGTCGCCGCTGCCGAGCTTGACCTGCTTCGACTCGTCGACCGTGACCTTGCCGAGCGCGCCCGAGAAGAACACGTCCCGGTAGTCGTACGCGGTCGAACCGGTCGGCACCGAGTAGCCCACGACCTCGATCGTGTACGTACCGGCGGCCGGCTTCGACAGGCTCACCGTCTCCTCCGAGTCGCCCTCCGCCGACGAACCGACGACCTTGCCGTCCTTCTTGACGGCCAGGTCCAGGTCGGCGGCGACGTCCGCGGGCGAGCCGATGACGACGTCAAGGCGCTCGGCGCCCTCGGGGACGACCACGGTGCTGGTCTGCGTGGCGCCCTGGGCGATGGTGGGCCGCGCCGACTTGGCGGAACCGAGCGAGCCGCCCTTCAGCTTGCCGTCGACCGCCGCGAAGTTGTTCACGGCCTTCCAGGTGACGGGCGCGGGCGTGCCGACCTTCGCCTCGGGGAGCGTCTGCACGGCCGGGTCGAAGTCGACGCCGAGCGCGGAGACCTTCAGCTTGTACGGGTTGTCGAGCAGCGGTGAGGTGCGGCGCGACTCGACCTCGATCTCCCAGACACCGGCCAGCGGCTCCGCGTACGCACGCAGGTCCGGGCGGCAGGTGTTGGCCGGGTTCTCGTAGTTCGGGTAGCAGACGAGGGACGACGTGGAGTCGACCGGGACGCCGTAGGGGTGCACCGCGATGAACCGCGTCTGGCTCTTGTCCTTCAGGCCGCCGAGGGCGACTTCGAGGGACTTGGTGCCCTTGGGCACGGTCACGAAGTACGACTTGGTGCTGTTGCGCTGCACCGAGCCCTCGGCCTCGTACGCGAAGGAGGGCTTGGCGAGCGGCGCCGCGACGACGACCGTCGACATGATCTGCTGGTCGATGCCCTCGGAGCGCTCGTCGTCGACGGTCAGGATCGCGCTGTGCAGACCGGCCGACTTGGCCTTCGCCTGGACCTTCACGGTGACCGGCTTGTTCAGCGGCAGCGTGACGTCGCCGTCGCCGAGGAGGCGGAAGGTGTCCTCGTGGTTCTTGACCAGGTCCAGCTCGTGGCGGATGCCGCGGTCCGGGCCCGAGGTGCGGGTGATCGTGACGTCGTACGTCCGCTTCTGGCCGGTCCTCAGGCCGCCCTCGCGGTCGTAGATGCCCGTGCCGGGCTTCTTCAGCTCCTGGTCGAGGGCGGTGTCGACGGGGGCCTTCACGGTGTACGTGTGGGCCTTCGCGTCGTCCTCGATGGCGTTCCAGGCGTCGACGACGTCGATCAGGCCGGTGCCCTGCGCGTACGCCTGCTCACCGCGGATGTGGTTCGCGGTCGAGGTCAGCGCGGTGCGCAGCCTCGCCGGGGTGAGGTCGACCTTCTCGCGCTTGGCGGCGGAGAGCAGCAGCGCCGAGGCGCCCGCGGCCTGCGGGGAGGCCATCGACGTACCCTGCAACATCGAGTAACCGGCGGGCAGTTGGTAGCCCGCCTCGGCGACCGGGGAGCCCGGCAGCCAGGTCTGCGTGGTGTTGATCGCCGAGCCCGGCGCCGAGATGACCGGCGTGAAGCCGCCGTCCTCGCGCGGGCCGCGCGAGGAGAAGTTCATCATCCCGTACTTCTTCTCCACGGCGGAGCCGTAGTTGGCGGCCCAGGTCTCCTTGGAGATGGCGGCGCCGACCGAGATGACCTTGTCGGCGAGGCTGGGGTCGCCGATGGTGTTCGCGCCGGGGCCGGAGTTGCCCGCGGAGATCACCAGCTGCACGCCGTACTCGTCGATGAGGCGCGTGTAGAGCGCGGCGCGCGCGTTGTTGCCGTCGTTGAGTGCGGGCAGGCCGCCGATCGACATGTTGACGATGTCGACGCCGCGCTTGGTGACGAGGTCGATCATGCCCTCGGTGAGCGCGACGTTGGTGCAGCCGCCGGTCCAGGTGCAGGCGCGCGAGGAGACCAGCTTGGCGCCGGGGGCGGCGCCGTCCATCTCACCGCCGAACAGGCCGTTGGCCGCGGTGATGCCCGCGACGTGCGTGCCGTGCTCCGACTCGATGACACCGATGTTGACGAAGTCGGCCTTCTTGCCGACCCAGTCGCCGCCGTACGGGTCGGTGGGCACGTCCTTGCGGATCTCGACGACGAAGGGGACGCGCTCGACGACGTCGGTCGCCGGGTCGTCCTTGCCGAAGTAGCCGACCTGGTGGCCGTCCTTGTACGGCTTCATCGTCTCGTCGTCGGTGAAGTCGTTGTTGTCGTTCAGGTCGACGCGCACGGTCCCGGCGGCCGGGTCGTAGAGCATGCCCCAGCTGTCGGTGGTGTCGCCGTCGCGGTTGATGTCGCCCTTGGCGTCGCCGCCGGTGGTGGCCGACTCGCGGAAGCGGTTGACCTGGAAGGAGCCCGCGGGGGCCTGCCAGGTCTCGCTGTCCCAGGTGAAGGTGGGGCCGGTGACCGGGTTGGTCATACGCCGCCAGGTGCCGTCCGCGTCCACGATCGGGTCGGTCGCCGTCACCCAGTCGGTGATCTTGCGCTCGCCGGTGGTGGTCTTCTTCAGCGCCGGGTGGCCGAGGTCGATCCCGGAGTCGAGGATGCCGATGGTGACGCCGCGGCCGTCGGCCTTCGGGTTCTTCTTCACGAAGTCGACGGCGCCGGTCTCGGCGGACGGGTTGTACGGGTTCTTCGCCGGGGTGCTCTTGTCCGGCCCCGGGTAGGTGCCCCGCGTGGCGGTCTCGGCGCCCTTGGCGCGGTCCGCGGCGGGGGTCGGGTCGTCCAGTTCGATCTCGTGCCGCAGGTCGATGGCGTGCACGGACGACAGCTTCGCGGCCGCCTTGATCGCGGCGTCCGCCTTGCCGGTCGGCACGGTCGCGCGGACGTAGCCGAGCTTGTCGTAGGTGCGGCCCACCGAGCCGCCCTTGACGCCGTCGAGCTGGTCGGCGACCTGCTCGGTGGCGCCGGGGGCGGTCGCGACCATCATCGTGACGGTCTTCTCGCCCTCCGCCTCGGCCTCGGCGAGCAGCGCGGCGTCGGCCGGGCCGAGCTTGCCGCCCGCGGACTTGGGGGCGGGCGCGGGGTCGTCACCGGTGGCCGCGAGGGCCACGGGTATCCCGGTGGCGCAGAGCGCGGCGGTCAGGCCGGCGGCTATCGCGAGGCGGGCGGCGCGGCCCCGGGCCGGGGGTCTCGCGCTGGAACTCGAACTGGATCTGGGCATTGGCATCCCTGTGCGTGCGTAAAGGGCGGGAAGGAGGGTGAAACCGGCCCGGTTCCCGGGCAGTTCCGGAATCCGGGACCGGATGACCGCTCAGCCTTACGCAAGTGACACCTCTCTGGGGAGAGTTGTCCGAGCTGTGATCGCCCCGTGACGCAATTCCGCCATACGCCATCACGGACAAGGTGGCGTATAGGGGGACTTGTAAGCACCCGAAGGGGCGCGGGGAACTGCGCGCCCAGCCACAACACACCCGAGGGGCACCCCCACCGAGGCACCCCGGGCCGACGCCCCCCTGCCAACGCGCCCCAAGGGCACTAGCGTCACCTTGTGCACAAGGAGCTAAGGGTGGCGTCCTACGCCGTATGCGTAAGAGAGGGACAGCTACTGCTGGCCCGCTGGGTCGCAGCCGACGGCAACAAACGCTGGACCCTGCCCGGCGGCGGCATGGACCACGGCGAGGACCCCTACGACACCGTGATCCGCGAGGCCGACGAGGAGACGGGGTACACCATCGAACCGGTGACGCTGCTCGGCGTCGACTCACTGCGCCGCCGCTACCCCCGCAAACTGGGCGCCGTCGCCGACTTCCACGGCCTGCGGATCCTCTACGAGGGCCGGGTCACCGGAGGCGAACTGCGCCACGAGACCAACGGCTCCACGGACCTCGCGGCCTGGCACGCCCTGGAGTCCGTACCGGACCTCGACCGCGTCGGACTCGTCGACATCGGCCTCGCACTCTGGCGCGCCCGCCCCGCCGACGGCCACCTCCCGGACGGCACCGATCCGGACCGCTGAAGGTCCGCCCCGCCTTCCCTTCCCCGGAAGGTGAACGTGGAGTGACCGCTTCCTCTCCGCCGGGGGAGAGGTGGGTGACCGCGCAGGGTGCCCGGAGATCGACGTACGGTGATCGGCGCTGCCCGTTGCGGTCTCGTTCACACGCAGGTCACCCCCG
>NZ_WMBF01000235.1:0-9619 GCF_019400875.1 Streptomyces anatolicus
GTCCCGCACCCGGCGGCGGTCATCGGCATGTCCTGCCGGTTCCCCGGCGCGAGCACACCGGAAGAGTTCTGGGACCTGCTCGCCGCCGGCCGCGACGCCGTCACGCCCGTGCCACCGGACCGGTGGGCCAAGGGCGGCGCCGACGGCCGCTGGGGCGGCTTCCTCGACGACGTCACCACTTTCGACGCCGCCCACTTCGGCATCGGTGACGAGGAGGCCCGCACCCTCGATCCGCAGGCGCGGATCTTTCTCGAACTCGCCCACGAGGCGCTGGAAAGGGCCGGTTACGCGGGGCCTCGCCGACGCGGTCTGCGGGTCGGCGTCTTCGCCGCCGTCGGTGACAGCGGCTACCGGCAGCTCCTCGCCGATGCCCGCCCCGCCGGGACTCCGCCCGCCGCGACGGCCCTGACCGGGAACCTGCCCAATCTCGTGGCCGCCCGCGTCGCCCACTGCCTCGATCTCGACGGCCCGGCACTCGCCGTGGACACAGCGTGCTCCTCGGGTCTGGTGGCCCTGCATCTCGCCCGGCGCAGCCTCGCGGACGGCGAGTGCGACATCGCCGTCGTCGGCGGAGTCAATCTGCACCTCACACCGGCCGCGCACGAGGCCCTTGAGGCCGCGCGGGCCCTGTCACCCACCGGCCGAAGCCGCGCCTTCAGCACCGCCGCCGACGGGTTCGTGCCCGGTGAGGGCGGGGCTGCCCTCGTCCTGCGGCGCCTGGCGGAGGCCCGGCGTGACGACGACGTCCTGGCCGTCGTACGCGGCACCGCCGTCAACAACGACGGCACCTCGCTGAGCCTGATGGCACCCAATCCGCCGCGCCAGCACGAGGTGATCAGCCAGGCGTACGAGGCCTGCGGCGTGGACCCCGCGTCGGTGACGTACGTGGAGGCGCACGGGACGGGCACGGCCGTGGGCGACCCCAGCGAACTGCGGGCTCTCTCGCGGGCGTTCCCGCCCCGGCCGGACGGCGGCCCCCGGCTGCTCGGCTCGGTGAAGACGAACATCGGGCACCTGTTGAACGCGGCCGCACTGCCGTCTCTGGTGAAGGTGGTGCTGGCCCTCGGGCGCGGCCGTCTGCCCGCGTCCCTCCACCACACCTCCCCCTCGCCCGCGGTCGAGGAGTCGGGGTTCGCCCTGGTCGGTGAGGTGACCGCGTGGGACGCGCCCGGCCCGCGCAGGGCGGGCGTCAACTCCTTCGGCTTCGGCGGCACCAACGCGCACGCGGTCCTGGAAGAGGCGCCGCCCTCCCCGCCGCCCGCGCCCGCTCCCCAGGGCTTGGCCGGGCCGAGACTGCTGACCCTGTCCGCCGGTAGCGCCGCCGGTCTGGGCGCCTGGACGACACGGCTGGCCGAGCACCTGCGGGATCACCCGGAGTTCGATGAGGGTGACGTATGCCTGACGGCGGCCACGGCCCGGGACGAGGCGCCGCACCGGCTCGCCCTGGTGGCCGACGGCGACCTCCGCGAACGGCTCGTCGCGGCGGCGGCCCCGGGCGGCTCCCGGGAGCCGGGGGTGTTCGCGGGGGTGGTGGCGCACCGGCCGCGTACCGTCTTCGTCTTCCCCGGCCAGGGCGTGCTCGGGCCAAATATTGGCCGGGAGCTGTACGCGACGGCGCCGGTCTACCGCGAGACGCTCGATGAGGCCTCGGCCCTGCTCGGTGCGGTCAAGGGAAGGGAGTTGACGGCCTGGTGCGTGGGCGCGGACGTGTCCGGGGCCGTAGACGTGGAACCTTCCGCGCTGTCCGCGACGGAGGTGGCGCAGCCGCTGCTGGTCGCTCATGGCGTGGCGCTCGCCCGCCAGCTGATGGCGTGGGGTGTACGCCCCGACGCGCTGGTGGGCCACAGTGTCGGCGAGATCGCGGCCGCGTGTGTCAGTGGGGCTCTCTCCCTGTCCGAGGCGGTGGTTTTCGCGGCCGAACGCGGGCGTCTCATGGGCGAGTTGACCGAACCGGGAGCAATGCTCGCCGTGCGGGGAGCCGATGAGGAGGACATCGCCGAACTGGTGGGAGCGGCGCCCGGCGAACTGGCGGTGGCCGCGTACAACGCCCCTGGCCGGGTCGTCCTGTCCGGCAGCCTCGGAGCGGTCCGGCGGGCGGCCGGGAAGCTTTCCGGACAAGGGGCGGTGGTACGCCCGTTGCGGGTGACGCGGGCCTTCCACTCGCCGCTGATGGCGCCGGCCGCACGGGCTCTCACCGACGCGGCGCACGCTCTGGGCACCGGGGCTTGCGACCTCCCCGTGATGAGCACGCTCACCGCGGCGTGGCAGCCCCGGCTGGACGGGGACCATCTGCGCGAACACGCCCTGCGCCCGGTGCTGTTCGGGCCCGCCGTGGCACGGCTGACCGAGGACGGCTACGACACGTTCGTGGAACTCGGACCGGGCACGAGCCTGGCGGGTTCGATCCGCGCGATCGCGGCGGGGCTGCGGGGTGCCGGGAAGCAGAGGGATGCGGCAGGGCAACGGGGTGCTGAGGAGATCGGGGTACTCGTCGTATCCGCGCCCGGAGAGGTGGACCGGGGGCCGACCCGGGAGGCCGCCCGTGCCCAGGCCGGTCGGGGCGTATCTGTGGGCGGCGCCAAGGAGTTGCTGGAGGCCGTGGCCTGTCTCTGGGTGCGGGGCGTGTCCCTGGGCCGTGCGGGGCTGGACGCCGGCCATCGGCGCGTGCCCCTGCCGCCGTACCCCTTTCAGCGCCGCCGCCACTGGCCCGCGGCGCCCGGGCTCCTGCACCGCGTCACCTGGCGGGAGGCTCCGCTGGACGACTGCGGCGCCGTGGGGCCCGTGCTGGTGACCGGCTCGGACATTATCGGGGTGCGCGCGCTCGCCCAACAGCTCGCCGAGCAGGGCGTGGAGGCGGCCACCGCACCCGGTGCCGCCCGCCCCCGCACAGTGATCCTGCTGGCCGGGCCCGCCACCCACGACGGCGCCAACGACGATGAGGACACCGCCGAGGCCGTGGCTCGGTCGCAGCGGCGGTCCCTCACGGCGTTCCGGCAGGCGCTCGCGCTGCTCGACGGCTCCGGGGCCCGCCGTCTGCTGGTCATGACGGAGGACGCGCACGTCACCGGGTACGGCTCCGAGCATCCGGACCCGGCGCAGGCCATCCCCGGGGCGCTGGCCCTGGCCGTGCCTCCGGAGACCCCCGGGACGGTGGCCAACTGGGTCGACCTCTCCTCCGCCGACGCCCCCGGGCAACGGCTGCGGGCCGTACTCGCCGAGGTCTCGGCCCCGCAGGCCGAGGGGGCGGTCGCCTGGCGGGGCGGGCGGCGGCTGATACGGGCCGCCGTAACCGCCGTGCCAGGAGCGGCGGAGGACGCGGACGTTCCCGACGGAGGCGAGCGGCTGCCTGCCGAGGGGGCGTTCCTGATCACCGGTGGCGGCGGAGGCATCGGCTCCGCGCTGGCCCGGCAACTCGCCGCCCGCGGGCGCCCCGTGGTCATCCTCGCGGGCCGCTCCCCGCGACCGCCCGAGGGCCTCATCGAGGAACTCACGGCGCTCGGTGCCGACGCCCGCTACCACCCGGCCGACCTCGCGGCCCGCGAGGACGTCGAGCACCTGGTCGCCGCGCTGCCCCCGCTGGACGCGGTCTTCCACGCGGCGGGGGTGCTGCGGCCCGGCAGCCTGCGCGCGACGGACGTACCGGACGCGCTGGACGCGATGACGGCGAAAACGCTCGGCACCGTGCTGCTGTCGGAGGCACTGCGCCGCCACGGTCAGCGCCCCGGCGTGTGCGTCGCGTTCTCCTCCGTGTCGTCGGTCCTGCCCGGACTCGCCGGGGCGCTGGGCGCCTACGCGGCCGCCAACGCCTTCCTGGACTCCTTCGCCGCGGCCGAGCGCCAGGCGGGCCGACCGTGGCTCTCGGTGAACTTCGGGCCGTTCGCGGGGCCGGGGCTGGCCACCGCGTTCGGCACGCTGCGGGCGACCGGCGGCCGTCCGCTGCCGACCGCGCCCGCGCTGGCCGCGCTGCGGTCGGCGTGCGGCATGGACGCGGCCCAGCTGGTGCTCGCCGATCTGACGCTCCCGCAGGACACGGCGTCCGTCGGTCCCGCCGCCGCGAAGGTCGCGCAGGAGACAGCTCCCCTCAAGGGCGTACAGGACACCACCGGCACTCCCGCCCTCCTCCGGACCCTTCTCGCGCAATCGCTGGGCGTACCGCTCTCGGCCGTCGACGACGACACCCCCTTCCTGACGCTGGGGCTCGACTCGCTGGGCGCCGTCGACCTCGTCAAGCGGCTGGAGCGTCAGGTGGGGCGCCCCTTGCCCACCACGCTCTTCTTCGAGTACCGGACCGTGCGCGAACTGGCCGCCCACCTCGACGCGGCCGACCGGCCGGAAGCCGCCCCCGACACCGGGGAACGAGCACCGAGTTCCGGCGGGCCGGCCGAAGGCACGCCGTTCGCGCTCACCCCCGTACAGCGGGCCCTGTACACGAGTAGTCGCCTGCATCCGGACATCCCGGCCCGCGGACATCTGCGGCTGACGCTGGGCGGCCCGCTGGACACCGACGTACTGGGAAGGGCGCTGACCGCCCTCATGGAACGGCACGGCATGCTGCGGATGCGGGTCGACGACACCGGGGCTCGGCCGATGCAGCGGGTGGTGCCCGCGGTACCGCTGTCGGATTGGTACGAAGTGCGCGAGGGCGCTCCCGGGAGCGTGGCCGACGCCGAGTCCGCCCTGTGCGACCAGCCCTTCGACCTGGCCGTGCGGCCGCCGGTGCGGGCCGTGGTGATCCGGGAGGCCCCGGACCTCGCGCACCTGCTCCTGGTGGTCCACCACGTGGCGGCGGACGGGTACAGCCTGAACGTCCTGGCCGAGGAGTTGTGGATCCTGTACGCCGCCATGTGGCGCGGAGGGCGTCCGGTGCTCGCCGGGCCGGTGCCGACATTCGCCTCCTATGCCGCGGCGAGCGCCCGGCCGCCCGGCTCCCCCGCGCCGGACAGCGACCGCCGGTATTGGACCGAGCGGCTGGCCGCGCGGGGCGAACCACTGCGGCTGCCCTACGACGGCGAGCCGGACGCTCCCCCGCAAGGCCCGCTCGCGCGGCTCTACGGCGTGCTCGACGCGACGCTCACCTCCGGCCTGGAGCGGCTGGCCGCCGCGCACGACGTGTCCCTCTTCCATCTGCTGCTCGCCGCCTACGTGCGCTGCCTCGCGCGGTGGGCGGGGCGCGCGGATGTCGCCGTGAACGTGGCACGCGCCCGGCGCGACATACGGCTCGACGGCATGGACCGGCTCGTCGGCCCGCTCGCCGACACCTTGCCCCTGCTCTGCGAGACGATCGCCGACGAGCCGATCACGGCGCTGGCGCGGCGGCTGCGCGAGGAGTGGCTGGAGAGCGAGCGGCACGCCAGGGTGAGCAGTCTCGACCTGGCCGGGCTGCTGCCCGGCGCCGAGGGCGGCCTGCGCACAGTGAGCCCGGCGGGCTTCAGCTTCGCCCGCTTCCCGGCCCGCCCAGCGGCCGATTGCCCGGTGAGCGTACGGGCGACCGGGGCCGGGACCGGTTCGGCCACGACCCGGCTGTCCCTGCTCGCCTGGGCGGACGGCCCCGTGCTGCGCCTTTCGTGGAACTTCCCGTCGCGGCTGTTCCGGGGCGAGACCGTGGCGCGTCTGGACCGGGAGTACCGGGGGGAGTTGGCGGCGCTGTGTGCGCCGGGCGCGGGCCGGGGGCTGGTGGCACGGCTCCTTGACCAGTTCCGTGCCACACCCCACGCGACCGCCGTCGACCAGGCGGGAAAGACCCTGACATACGAGGCCCTGGACCGCGCCTCCCGCCTGCTCGCCGCACGCCTGCGCGAACTCGGCGCGGGTCCGGGCCGCTTGATCGGGCTGCTCACCGAGCCCGGCCCGGAGACCGTGATCGGCGTGGTCGGCATCCTGCGTGCCGGGGCGGGCTGGGTCCCACTGGACGCGGCCCATCCCCCCGCCCGGCTGGCGGACCAGCTGACCCGCACCGGCGCCACGACAGTGGTGTGTCATGCGTCGACGCGGCACATCGTCGATGCGCTAAAGGGCGTACGTGCACTGTCTCTTGACGGGCAGTCAGCCACAGGATCGGAGGACAGGACACCGCCCCTCACCCCCGAGGCGAAGGCTTCGGCGGAGTCGATCGCCTACGTCATCTTCACCTCCGGTTCCACGGGTCGCCCCAAGGCGGTTCCGATCACCCACCGGTCCATGGAGAACTACCTAGACTGGGCCCTCACCACCTTCGGCTACGACGCCGGGGACCGGCTGGCGCAGACGGCCTCCCCGTGCTTCGACGCGTCCGTGCGGCAGTTGCTCGCGCCCCTCATGGTCGGCGCCACCGTGGTGAGCGTGGAGCGGGGCCTCCTGCGCGACCCGGAGCTGCTGCTCGCGTACATGGAGCGGATGCGGGTCACCGTGTGGAGCTCCGTACCGACACTGTGGGAGCAGCTGCTCTCGGCCGCCGAGGAGCGGGTGCGGCGCGGGTCGGGGCGGCCGGACCTGACGGCGCTCCGCTGGGTCCACGTCGGCGGCGAGGCGCTGCCCGCCGAGCACGTGCGCCGGTGGTACGACCTGTTCGACGGCGAGGACGGCATCCCGGGGCAGCGGCCCCGCATCGCCAACCTGTACGGGCCGACCGAGGCCACCATCAACGCCACGTGCCACCTCATCGACGCCCGCCCCGCCGACGACGTACAGCGACTGCCGATCGGGCGGCCCGTCGCCGGTACCGACCTGGAGGTGGTCGCCCCCGACGGCACCCCGTGCGGTCCGCACGAATCCGGTGAACTGCTCATCGCGGGGGTTGGTCTGACGCCCGGTTACCTGGGCGATCCCGAGCTGACCGAGCGGGCGTTCGTCGTACGCGAGGGGCGCCGCTGGTATCGCAGCGGCGACCGGGTGCGGCGCGGCGCGGACGGCGTACTGGAGTTCCTGGGGCGCCTCGACGACCAGGTGAAGATCCGCGGGAACCGTGTGGAGCCGGGCGAGGTGGAGGGGGCGCTCCAGACACACCCCGGCATCGCGCGGGCCGCTGTGGTCGCGAGGGAGGGGCGGCTGCTGGCGTTCATCACCGCCCGGCCCGGTTCGGCGCCGCCGGACCCTCGGGAGGCGCGCCGTCACGTCGCGCAGGCCCTGCCCCCGTACATGGTCCCCGCGCGGATCTCGCTCGTCGACGCGCTGCCGCTGAACGGCACGGGCAAGGTCGACCGCCGCGCGCTGGGCGAGCTTGCCGACGGTCCGGCGGAGAGTGCCGAACGGGTCCTTCAAGGGGTCGCTACGACTGCGGCAAGGACGAGCAAAGGCCGCACTCCCCCGGCGACGGCGACCGAGCGGCGGCTGGCGGCGATCTGGGCCGAGTTGCTGGAGGCGGGCCCGGTCCACCGGGAGGATGACTTCTTCGATCTCGGCGGCGATTCGCTGCTGATCCTCCAGGTGTTCGCCCGGCTCGGCGAGACGTCCGGCCCGCTGCCGAGGCCGACCGCGATATACGACCACCGCACCCTGGCCGCGCTGGCCTCGGCGGTGGACGCGGAAGGCGGGGAGGGGAGCGCGGAGCCGCGCGGCCGAGCCGGGGCCGAGGGCGGCGCGCGCCCGGCCGGGGAGGGCCACGTGGAGCACGCAGGCCCCTTCCCCCTCACGCCGGGCCAGCGCGGCTTCCTGCTCGCCGAGGCGATCGCGCCGGGCCACGGGAGCTGGCTGGCGCGGCTGCGGCTGTCCGGGCCGCTGGATCCTGAGCTGTTCCAGGCGGCGGTGGACCAGCTGGTCGAACGGCACGGCATGCTGCGTACGGTCTTCCCCTCCGGCGTCCGGCCGCCCGTACAGCAGGAGTTGCCGCGCTCGCTGCGGCTGCCGGTCGTCTTCGAGACGGTCGCGGACCGAGGTGCCGTGGACGAGCGGGTCTCGGCCGAGAGGGAGCGGCGCCTGGAGCCGTGGGCCTGGCCCCTGCTGCGGCTTCGCGTCCTTACCCTTGACCCGTACGAGCACGTCCTGCTCGTACACGCGCACCATCTCATCGGCGACGGATACAGCGCCGCGCTGCTCATGCGGGAACTCACCGCGGTGTACGGCCAGTTGGCCGCCGGACACCCCGCCGAACTGCCGCCACCCCGGGCGACCTTCCGCGATCACGCCCTGCTGACGGCACAGGCGCCGCCCGGCACCGCGCCGGACGAGGCCGGACACCGGGCGCGGCTGGAGGAGCCTTACCACCCGCCGGTGCTGCGTGCCGACGACGGCGAGGGTGAGGTCGGCGGCGTACGCGAGGTGGGCAGCGGTGTACGTGAGGCCGTGTCGTTCCACTCGGCGCGGTTCGTGCTCGACGCGGGCCGGACAGCGGCGGTGCGGGCGCTGGCGGCGGAGGCGGGGGCGACGCTGTACGCGCCTCTTCTGACCGCCTACTACCACCAGTTGCAGGCGGTGACCGGCCGGGCGGACCTGGTCGTCGGGCTCGCGGTGAGCGGTCGGGACCGTCCGCTGCCCGACGTGGACCGGATCTTCGGCCCGTTCGCCGCCGCCGTGCCGGTACGGCCCTCCGCCGTACCGGAAGACTTCGGCGACGCCCTGCGCCAGCTCGTGAAGGAGGCCCAGGCGGCCCGCACCCACGAGAGCGTCGTGCCGCGCCGCGCCGACGGGCTGCCGCTGACGTCGCAGTTCTTCTTCACGTTCCTGGACTTCTCCGCGCTGACCGCCGCGAACGGCCCCGCGCCGACCGCTTCGCACGCCCCCGCGTTGGCGGTCTCCTGGGACGACGCGGACAGCGCGTTCGCCCCGCCGTCGGCCGCGACGGACGTGTTCATGGCGGTGCGGCCCGACGGGGACGGGCTGCGCGTGACGGTGAGGGGGGCCGCGGAGGCCTTCACAGCGCCCGGACTTGACGGCTTCGTACACGCGCTCCGGGACCGCCTCGCGCGGGCCGCCGACTCCGGGCGCGCCGAGCGGCCGCAGGGGGCGGCCGGGACGCGGGCGGCGCACAAGACCCGGGCGGCGCGCGGGACGATGGACGCGGCGCTGGTCGGTTACCTGCCCGCCCCGGATCATCTGGCCCGGCTCGCGGGTCTGCCCGAGGGTGCGCTGCTGCGGGCCGAACTGCGCGGGATGCTGTTCCCGGACGGCGCGCCGCGCCTGCTGGAGACAGTGGGGACACCGCTGGGCCGGTCGGGTTTCGTGTGCGTGCCGCTGTTCGCCGACGAACTCGCCAGCGAGCAGGGGCTCGTCGGGCACACCGCCCGGGCGGTGTCGCTGGCCTCGTCGTACGGCGCCCGGTGTGTCTCGCTGGCGGGGATGATCCCCTCGTTGAGCGGATACGGGTACGACGTGCTGCGGGCCGTCGAAGGCACCGCCGCCGTCACGACCGGGCACGCGGTGACGGTCGTGTCGGTGGTCAGGACGGTGCAGGCGGCGCTCGACGCCACCGGTCAGGACCTCGCGGACCTCGATGTCGCGTTCGTGGGTCTTGGCTCCATCGGCGCCAGTTCGCTGGAGCTGCTGCTCTCGTCGGCGGCACGGCCGCCGCGCCGCCTGCTGCTGTGCGACGTACGCGGCAGCGCGCCGCGTCTGACGCTGCTGGCGCGCAGGCTGCGGGAGCGGGGTCTGGTGGGCGAGGTCGAGGTACTGGAGTCGCGGCCGGGGCTGCCGGACGCGGTGTACGGGG
>NZ_WMBF01000236.1:0-9618 GCF_019400875.1 Streptomyces anatolicus
GCGGGCGGCCGAACCGGGTCACTCGTCCAGGGGGTGGCGGCGTGGGGGGTTGCGTTGTATCGCCGCGGGTGCTTCGTGGTTGCTCGCGCAGTTCCCCGCGCCCCCTACGGGGCGCTTCTGCGGGTGGCGGCGTGGCTGCTCAGGGCTTGTTCGGCTTTGACCAGGGCCATTTCAGGCCGCCGTCCTTGTCGCCCTCCGGGGCGTACTCGTACTGCCACCTCGGGGTGAGCGTGTGGCGTTTGCCTGTGGGTGCTGGGGCGCGGCGGTAGACCAGGATCGTCGGGGGGCCGCCCGCGTCGTCCGGGACCGGGACGCGGTAGGTCTTCGGGGGGTGGCCGGTCGGGCCGAGCAGGATGGGCAGGACGCGGCCGTCCAGGGGGCCACCCACGAAGGGGGTCTCTTCGCTCTTCACACCACCAGTGTCACACCACGCGCGTCACAGCAGGTGAGCCGCGTCGGCCAGCACGGGCAGCACGCGCCGCGTGAGGGAGCCGACGGGGCCCTCCCGCGTCTCCAGGCCCAGCGCCCACCGCACGACCTGCGCCGTCTGCGGGTCGCGGCCCGCCGTCGCCACGAGCACCGCCATGAACTGCTCCACCAGCATGTCCCGCAGGTCGTCGAGCGGCGGCTGCTTGTCCTCGTCGAGCCAGATCAGCGAGGCCGCCTCCACCGCCGTGATCCACATCCGTACCGTCATGCGCAGGCGCGGGCCCGGGTCCGGTACGCCCAGGTGGGCGAGGATGTGGTCGGCGGCCGCCCTGCGCACGCCGTCGACTATCGCCGTGGTCCGGGAGGTCTCCACCACGCTGCCGCCCTGGAGCAGCGCGCTGAACCCCGTGTCGTGCTCGTCCACGAAGGCCAGGTACCGGTCGAGCGCGCGGGAGAGCCGCTGGGTGAGCGGGCCGTCCGGGGGCTCGGCGAAGCACTGCTCCAGTTCGTCGGCGGCGGAGCGCAGCGCGGCCTCGTACAACTGCTGCTTGCCGCCGGGGAAGTAGCGGTACACGAGTGGCCGCGAGACGCCGGCGGCCTCGGCGACGTCGTCCAGGTTGACCTCCTCGGGCGCGCGGTGTGCGAAGAGGGAGAGCGCGGAGTCGAGCAGCTGCCGCCGCCGCGCCTCGACGCTCAGGCGGCGGTACGCACGCGTACTGGCAGGCGAGGTCATGCCTCGCAGCGTAACTCGCCCCGCGCCCTTTCAGGGGCGCGGGGAACTGCGCGAGCAACCACAAACGCCCCGCAGGCGAACGCGATACCGGCACCACCCCAGGGGCGCGGGGAACTGCGCGAGCAACCACACGCGGCCCGCGGCCAAACGCTACGCCAGCAACCCCGAGGACCTCCAGAGCCGTCGCCCGACACCCCGCATCACGCCAATGTCATCCAAGAAGTCAGTCAACCGCTTCGCCCCCGTCTGCATGACCTCCCGCCGGTGCCCGCTCGCCCGCACCTGCGCCACCGCCTCGCGCCGGTCGAGGCCCACGTTCGTATAGACGGCCGGGTTCACGAACGCTATGGAGAAGACCCGCGCCGCCTCCCCGCAGCTGAGGCGGGTCAGTTCCCGCTCCCAGCGCGGTGCCGTCACCATCTGGCGCCGCAGCTCCTCACGGGCGTACCGCACATGCCGCGCCTCCTCCACCACGTGGATCCGCGTCACGCCGCGCACGAGCGTCTGGACCCGCTCGTCCGGGAACGTCAGCCGCTGCATCCAGTCGAGTATCTCCTCGCCGAGCAGCGTGCAGGCGAAGGAACCCGGCGTGGTGGAGACCGTCTTCAGCACGCGCGCGAGGTTGTGGTTGAGGCGCGTGACGGGGTACGTCGGCGCGCCGCCCTTCTCGATCATGCGCGCGAACATCATCGAGTGCCGGCACTCGTCGGCGATCTCGGTCAGCGCGTACCGGACATGCGCGCTGGTCACCGGCTTGTCGTAGATGTGCCGCACGAGCAGCTGCATCAGGATGATCTCGAACCAGATGCCGAGCGAGGCGAGCGAGGCGGCCTCGTGCCGGGCGAGGTCCATCCGCTGCTCCTCGGACATCCGCTTCCACAGCGGGGTGTCGTAGAGCGAGACCAGCTCCGGCGGCCAGAACCACTTGCCCTCCTCGACGGGGGCGTCCCAGTCGAGTTCCCTGTCGGGGTCGAAGGAGTGCTTGGCGGAGGACTCCAGGAGCCGGACGGCCACCTGTTCCCGGTCCTTGAGCAGGCCGAGCGCGTCCCGCAGACCCTGGAGGGAAACGTCTTCCGTCACGGTCGTCATGACTGTTCCTGACTTGTCGCGGGTTACCAGCGGTCACCTCTTATGAGACTGCCTGTCAGCAAGACCGTCAATCCCCCGTGCACGACTTGTTGACCCTGTGTCCAGGAGCGTGTGAGCCTGCCCATATGTCGACGCATGAGCTTTACACCAGGCCCCCTGGTGAGCCCAACTGGCAGGTTCCGTCGGCCGGTTCGGCCCGCCTCAGCTGGGAGTACGACGAAGGGCGCGACCGTCTCCTCGCCCTCTACCAGAAGGGCAAG
The DNA here is from genome assembly GCF_019400875.1 of Streptomyces anatolicus. Lineage (NCBI taxonomy): Bacteria > Bacillati > Actinomycetota > Actinomycetes > Kitasatosporales > Streptomycetaceae > Streptomyces > Streptomyces anatolicus. The sequence continues at coordinate 2,512 of NZ_WMBF01000236.1, forward strand.
GACAAGCAGTGGGACGGCGCCAAGCGCATCGACTGGGAGCTCGAGGTCGACCCGCTCGACCCCCTCGGCACCCCCGACGAGTCCCTGTCGCTCTACGGCACGCCCCACTGGGCGAAGCTGACCGAGAAGGACAAGGGCGAGCTGCGCAGGAGCTACGCCTCCTGGCAGTTCAGCCAGTTCCTCCACGGCGAGCAGGGCGCGATGGTCTGCGCCGCCCGCATCGTCGAGTCGGCGCCCGACCTCGACGCGAAGTTCTACTCCGCGACCCAGACCATGGACGAGGCCCGGCACGCCGAGATCTACGGCCGCTTCCTGCACGAGAAGATCGGGATGCTCTACCCGGTCAACGACAACCTCCAGTCGCTCCTCGGCGACACCCTGCGCGACTCCCGCTGGGACATGCCCTACCTCGGCATGCAGGTCCTCATCGAGGGCCTGGCGCTCGCCGCGTTCGGCATGCTCCGCGACACCACCGACAAGCCCCTGCCGAAGCAGATCCTCGCGTACGTCATGCAGGACGAGGCCCGGCACGTGGCGTTCGGGCGGATGGCGCTGCGCGACTACTACAAGCAGCTCACCGACGCGGAGCTGCGCGAGCGCGAGGAGTTCGTCATCGAGGGCTGCTATCTGATGCGCGACCGGCTGCGCGGCGTCGAGGTCCTTGAGGATTTCGGCATCCCCACGGCGCAGGCCGAGGAGTACAGCGAGCAGTCCGAGTTCCTGGCCCTCTTCCGCCAGCTGCTGTTCAGCCGCATCGTCCCGTGCGTCAAGGACATCGGCCTGTGGGGCAAGCGCCTCCAGCAGGCCTACGTGGACATGGGCGTCTTCGAGATGGGCGACGCCAACCTCGACCAGCTCATGGCCCAGGACGAGGAGGTAGCCGAGAAACTGGACGCGGAGCGCTTCGCCGCGGAGGAGGGCGAACGGGTCGCCGAGGTCCACGCCGCGATCGCGGCGGGCGGGGCGCCGGACTGACCAACGCGGCGGCATGCGCCGGCCACTCGATGGACGGGCAACCTCACCGCGCTCCGCCGCCGCTGAGCACCGCCTCCATCACCGCCCTCGCGATCGGCGCCGCGCTGCCGCCGCCGCTGATGTCGCCGCGGTCCGCCGACGCGTCCTCGACGACCACCGCCACCGCCACCGAGGGCTCCGGATCGTCGGCGCCCTGGGCCCAGGAGACGAACCAGGCGTACGGCGTACCGGCGTTGTCGACGCCGTGCTGGGCCGTGCCCGTCTTGCCGCCCACCGTTGCCCCTGGGATGGCGGCGTTCGTGCCCGTGCCCTTCTCGACGACCTCTGTCATCAGCTCGCGCAGCCGCGCCGCCGTCCCCGGGCTCATCGCCTGGCGCAGGGTCCTGGTGCCCGTGGAGTCGAGCACGTCACCGTCGGCCGTGGTCGTCCTGTCGACCAGGTAGGGCGACTTGACGGAACCGCCGTTGGCGACGGCCGCCGAGACCATCGCCATCTGCAGGGGCGTCGCCCGGGTGTCGAACTGGCCGATGGAGGAGAGCGCGAGCTGCGCCTTGTCCAGGGAGGTGTCGAAGTTGCTGGCCGCGACGGACGACGGGATCCGCAGGCCGCGGTCGTTGAAGCCGAAGTCCCGCGCGGTGCCCACCATCGCCCCCAGGCCCGTGTCGACCCCGAGCTTGGCGAAGACCGTGTTGCACGACCACCGGAAGGCGGTGCGCAGGGAGGCGTCGACGCAACCGTCCACCTCGTTGGTCAGCTGGGTGCTCGTGCCCGGCAGGGTGTACGGGGCGGGGGACTTGGTCGGCGCGTCCAGATCGGTCACGACGCCCGCCTCCAGCGCGGCCGCCGCCGTGACCACCTTGAACGTCGAACCGGGCGGATAGGTCTGGCGGATCGCGCGGTTCAGCATCGGCTTGCTGGGCCAGCCGTTCAGCTCGGTCCAGGCGTCCGCCACCGTCCGGCTGGTCCCCGAGAGCCGTTCCGGGTCGTACGAGGGCGCGCTGACCAGCGCCAGGATCTTGCCGGTCGCCGGCTCGATCGCCACCACCGCGCCCCGCTTGCCGCCGAGCCCGGCGTAGGCGGCCTGCTGCACCGCCGCCCTGATCGTCGTCTCGACCTTGCCGCCGGGGTTCTGCGCGCGCGTGACGTCGTTCCACAGGGGCAGCGGGGCGAGCATCGGATCGGTGCCGGAGAGGATGTCGTCCTCGGCGTCCTCCAGGAATGAGGTGCCGTACACCTGCGAGGCGAAGCCGGTCACGGGCGCGTACAACGGCCCGTTCCTGTACGTACGTTCATAGCGCAGCTGCTCCCCGGTGTCCTTGGAGCCGGTGATGGGGCGCCCGTCGACCAGGATGTCGCCGCGCGGCTGCCCGAAGCGGGCGATGGCCTGGCGGCGGTTGGCGGGGTTGTGGTCGAGGGAGTCGGAGTCGACGACCTGGACGCGGGTGGCGTTGACGAGCAGGGCGAGCAGCAGCAGCGCGCAGAACGCGGCGGCGTGCCGGATGTACCGGGTCACTGGGCCACCTCCCCGAGCGGCTGGCCGCGGGCCGAGTCGCTGACCCGGATCAGCAGGGCCACGATGATCCAGTTGGTGACGACCGACGAGCCGCCCTGCGCGAGGAACGGCATCGCCATGCCGGTGAGCGGGATGAGCCCCATGACGCCTCCGGCGATGACGAAGACCTGGAGCGCGACGATCGAGGCGAGCCCGACCGCGAGGAGGCGCCCGAAGGGGTCGCGCAGGGCGAGGCCCGCGCGGTAGCCCCGCTCGACGAGAAGGGCGTAGAGCAGGAAGATCGCGCAGAGCCCGGCGAGGCCCAGCTCCTCGCCCGCCGTCGCCAGGATGAAGTCGGACTTGGCGGCGAAGCCGATGAGGATGGAGTGGCCGAGCCCGAGCCCGGTGCCGAGCATCCCGCCCGCGGCGAACGCGAAGAGGGACTGGGCGAGTTGGTTGGGTCCGTCACCCGCGTCGATGGAGGCGAAGGGGTGCAGCCAGTCCTGGACGCGGCTGTGCACGTGCGGTTCGAGCGAGCCGACCGCGAACGCGCCGAGCGCGGCGAGCAGCAGGCCGACCGCGATCCAGCCCAGGCGGCCCGTGGCGACGTACAGCAGGATCACGAAGAGGCCGAAGAAGAGCAGCGAGGTGCCGAGGTCGCGCTCCAGAACGAGGACGCCGACGCTCAGCAGCCAGATCGCGACGATGGGCCCGAGGACGCGCCCGGTCGGCAGCTGGAGGCGCCGCAGCCGCCACAGGGTGCGGCCGGTGTAGGCGAGCGCGTGGCGGTTGGCCGCGAGGTAGCTGGCGAAGAAGACCGCGAGCAGGATCTTGGCGAACTCGCCCGGCTGGATGGAGAACCCGCCGATCCTGATCCAGATCCGGGCGCCGTTCACCGCCGGGAAGAAGATCGGCACGATCATCAGGATCAGCGCGGTGACGACGGAGAGGTAGGCGTAGCGCTGGAGGACGCGGTGGTCGCGCAGGAAGAGCACGGCGGCGGTGAAGAGCCCGACGCCGACGGTCGACCAGATGAGCTGCGCGGGCGCGGCCTCGTCGTTCGGGGTCTCCAGGTCCAGGCGGTAGATGAGCACGAGGCCGAGGCCGTTGAGGAGGACCGCGATCGGCAGCAGCAGCGGATCGGCGTAAGGGGCGCGGAAGCGGACGGCGAGGTGCGCGAGGAGGGCGAGCACACCGAGCCCGGCGCCGTAACCGGCGGCGCCGGGCGGGATGGTGCCGTTCTTGGCGAGGCCGACATCGCAGTAGCCGTAGACGGACAGCAGTACGGCGACGATCAGCAGGGCGAGCTCGGTGCCGCGGCGCCGGGGGACACGGACGGCGGGGACCGCGGGGGGTGCGGAGCCCGCTCTTGTTCCGGTCATGCCGGGAACGTAGCAAGCATCCCCCCCTCAAGTCCGCTTATGTCGTCTATGTCGGCCGAGCCATGCGGTGGGGCGTCGGGGCTGGGCGTCAGCACCAGCGCGGTGCCTTCCCGAGGGTGGCGATGTAGTTCGCGGAGCCCCAGGCCCAGGTGCCGTCGGTGAGCAGGTACCAGAGGTTGGTGCGGCCCACGTGGCCGCCCTTCGTCTTGCAGAAGATGGTGACGACCTTGCCGTGGGGGACATGGCGCACCACCCGGCCGCCACGGGTCGGGGTGTCCCTGAGCAGCAGCCCGGACTTGGCGGTCACCCGGCCCTTGTAGACGGGCGGGTGCTTGTCGGTGGCGTCCAGGGCGGTGGCGTCCAGGGCGGCGGCGGGGCCGGTGACGGTGAGCGCGGCGAGCGCGCTGCCCGCGGCGAGTATGCCGAGCCGGGCGACGGTGGTCCTTCTCGGGGGCATGGGGCCTCCTCCGGGGAGTCGGGTCGGACGGCTCATGACGGATACTCAAAGGCCGCAATTCACACTTAAAGCGACACGATGGGCGCGCACAAGCTCACGTACCGCTTTCGGGCCCCTGCGCCTCGTCCTCGTCCCCGCACTCCTCGAAGGGCAGCCGCAGCGTCGCCACCGCCCCGCCGTCCGGCGCGTTGCCGAACGTCAGCCGGGCCCCGAGGACCGCCGCCTGGCCGAGCGCGATGGTCAGCCCGAGCCCGTGCCCCTTGGTGGTGCCCTCCGTACGGAAGCGCTGCGGGCCGTGCTCCACCAGGTAGTCGGGGTAGCCCTCGCCGTGGTCCCGCACGGTGACCACGGGCCCGTCGACGGTCACCAGCACCGGCGCGCGCCCGTGCTTGAGCGCGTTGGCGACGAGGTTGCCGAGCACCCGCTCAAGGCGCCGCCGGTCGGTCTCCACGCAGACATCGCGTACGACGACAAGCTCCGTCCCCTCGCCGGAACCCCGCACCACACGCTCCGCCAGTGGAGCGAGGTGATGGGCGTCCAGATCCACCCGCTCGCTCTTCGCGTCGAGCCGGGAGATCTCCAGCAGGTCCTCGGTGAGCGTGCGCAGCGCCGCCACCCGGTCCCGCACCAGCTCCGTGGGCCGGCCCGGTTCGAGCAGTTCGGCCGCCGCGTGCAGCCCGGTCAGCGGCGTGCGCAGCTCGTGCGCCACGTCGGCGGTGAACCGCTGCTCGCTCAGGAGTTTGCCCTGGAGCGAGGAGGCCATGGTGTCCAGCGCCCCGGCGACCGCCGCCACCTCGTCCTGGTGCCGGGTGGGGCCCTTCGTGCGCGGGTCGTTGACGCGCGCGTCGAGGTCGCCCGCGCTGATCCTCCGGGCGACCTGCGCCGTCTGGTGCAGCCGCCGGGTCACCCGGGTCACCGCGAACGCGCCGACCAGCAGCGTCGCGCCGATCGCGAGGACGGAGGAGCCGAGGATCGCCCGGTCGAGCCCGTCGATGGTGCGGGCGCCCTGGGCGTAGTCGACCTGGACGGCGATGGCGCGGTGCCCGTCGGCGGGGCCCGCCGCCCACATCGTCGGCCGGGACTCGTGGGCGGCGACCATCGTGCCGCGCTCCCCGCTCAGCGCGAGCTCGCGCAGCGCGCCGGGCAGGCCCGGCGGGTCCACGCCCGCGCCGGGTCCGAGCCGGTCGCCCGCCTCGTAGCGCTCGGTGACCTCCGTGAGACGGTCCAGGGCCCGCTCGCGGGCCTGGCCGACGGTCTGGTTGGTCACCGAGACGTGCACGAGCATGCCGAGCAGCGCGGCAAGCGCGCAGCACATGACCGTGATGAAGACGGCCGCCTTCCAGGTCAGCGTCGCCGTCCAGGCGGGAAGCCGCGGCCCGCGCGGCTGTCGGTGGCTCATCGGCCGGCGCTCGTGGAAGGGGCGGGCCGGGGCGTCTTGCGGCGTGGCGCGTTCCCGGAGCGGACGATCTCGTCGCGCTTGGGCAGCATCGTCTTCTGGTGCGAGTCCCATGACCAGACCGTGTGGTACTCGTACCCCGGCAGGCTGGAGACCGCGCGGATGATCAGGTCGCGCCCGGCGAGCTCCACGCCGAGCACGGCGTCGCTCATCTCCATGATCTGTGTCAGCCGCCGCTCCTCCTCGGCGTAGACGCGGATGTCGAGGTTGTCGTCGGGCGTCGAGACGCCGACGATCAGGTCGTCCTTGCGGTCGCCGGTCAGATCGCGGTAGTACGCCTTGAGGACCGGGCACCGCTCGCGCGCGCCGGAGTCGTCGTCGGCGCAGTCGTCGAGCCGCTCGACGGTCTCCCGGTACGAGGCGTCCGAGGGGTCGTACGTCCCCGGGTTCTGTTCGAAGTCCGCGCGGACGACGTCGGCCGGGTCCACCTTGCGCAGATCGCCGCCGGGCACCTTGACGCCCGTGACCCGCACGCTCTCTATGGCGCCGTAGTCCTCGGCGGGCGCGGACGGGGGCGGCAGGTCGGGCCAGAGGTGCGTGGGGCCCTGGGCGGTGGGCGTCGCTCCGGCGCCGCGCAGCCCGCCGGGGTCGCCGCAGCCGCCCGCCAGCACGGCGGCGAGGGCCGCGAAGGCGCCGGTGAGCGCGAGCCGGCTGCGGTTCACTGCACTCCTGCCTGCCGCGGGGCGCGGCCTGTCGTGGCGCCCGGCGCGCTGTCAGGACTCCAGGTCGGCTGTCAGGACACCAGGTCGGCGTAGAGGATGATGTTGTCAGACCGGTGGCCGCCGACGATCGGCCCACCGCAGGTCAGCAGGCGCAGCTCCGGTCGACCGGTCGCCCCGTACACCTTATTGGTGGGGAAGTCCTTCTTGTCCACCTGCTGGATCTCCCGCACCTTGAACGTCGCCGTGCTGCCGTCCGCGCGCGGCACCTCCACGGTGTCGCCCACGTCGACCTTCGCGACGTTCCTCATCAGCGCGGGGCCGTTCGCGGTGTCGTAGTGCGCGACGATCACGGCGGCGCCCTTCTCGCCCGGCGTGACCCCGCCCGTCCACCAGCCCGGCTCCTCCGCCTTGTCCACCGGCGGCACCTGCAGTTCCTGGTCGGCGTCGACGCCGAGGTCGAGCATCGAGGTCGCGTCGACGCCCGCCGCCGGGATCCGCAGGCCGGTGGGCCGGGACTTCTTCAGCGGGGCGGTGGCCTGCTTCGCCTGGGCGGTCGCGGCGTTGTTCACCTTCACGTCCGGGGCCGTATCGCTCTTGCCGCCCTGGCCGCAGGCGATCAGGCCGATGCCGAGGGCGGCGGTCAGGGCCGCGACGGCGGCGATGCGGCCGGTGCGGGGTGGCCG